>JABIRX010000021.1 GCA_018667735.1 Alphaproteobacteria bacterium
ATAAATAAAATATTATAGCATGATAAAATCAAGCTAAGTAACATCAATGAATAAATTATATATGTATATATCAATTAATTATAACAAAGTTACGCGATAATATAATGAAAGACAATTTGCTAAACTCTTAGATAATAATCATAGTTACAGCTAAGATAAATTAGTTCAAAATCTTAGTTAATATAAAGATCCATTTTTATCAATCAAAATAACTTCTAAAAATATTCTTATTCTAGAAGGCAATAAAAAAGAAAAAAGGTGCGAAAACTATAATTGCAAATATATCTTCAGTAAACTTAGCTTTGCTTATAAGTTAATTACTGCATGTTAAAGAAAATATTTATATAAGATAACTTATTATTATTTCAACTATAACATTTCAAACATAACTCTACATGCAACATAATCATTTGTTAGCATGTAGCTTAAAATGCCATCACTTACACTATATGAGTTTGCATAACCACTTAAACTCGTACAATGCTGAGAACTCCCTATTTCATAACCATGATCTGCCATTATTTTTCCACTATTTGGTATTCCATCATCTAGCTTATTATCCAACCTATGCGCATCTTGTGGCTTCAAAATAGAATTTGGAATTGTTGCCTTAGATGCCGTTTCTGCCGCTCCAAAGGATAAAACTATTTTATTGGCTTTAGCATAAATAAGACCAGAACTATAACCCCACATATTACAACTACGACCTAAGGTAAAAAAATTGAACCCCGCATTATCATTATAAGATGATTGACCTACTGTTACTCCTATTTCTTCTGACTTAGTAAATGCACCATCATATGAACCACTAATCAATCCAGCTAATTTCATGTGCCAAAAAGCCATAATACCATCTGTACGACCTAATATTACACCATCTTCTGCATAATATGTATCTGATTTGCATGTATCCGTACTATGCACCTCACCAAAAAAAGCTAGTGTGTTAGCTTCACTCATATCACCTGGCAATACATCATATGTTAAATAAAATGTATTATATGCCGTCTTATATGAATTATAATCATTCGATATAGATTTTAATTTAGCCTGATTAATCAACTTACCGCCTGATGAAACACCAGTTACTAACAAAGCTATAATTATTAAAACTATTGATAACTCAACTAAAGAAAATCCTTTTTTCACGGTATAAGCAAATTAAATTTCAATGTAAAATAACTTATTATTTCTATTTTTCTATATAAAACATTTTCTTTTTATTAAATTTGTCTTTTTATCTTACTTCTAATTTAAAGCTCTGTTATAAAGTGGCGATTTAGATGCTTACAAAAAATAGGAAATTAACTAGCTAAAGTAGTTACGCATCTCGCTACAGTTTGAGTGTGATATACGCAATTATAGTACAAAAGATTATTTACTATATCACATTATGTTATGCCTAGGTTTTTAATTTGTGCTTATTTCCGTTTTATATAAATAACAATATTTAAAAAAGTTTCCCATTAGCACTTAGTGTTAAATAGCATTATTAATTATAGATTTTTAATAACAGAAGTGTCTTTGGGTGACTAATTAATAGGTTTAGCTATGTTATACGCAGTAATTAATTATTGTAGTATATTTATTAATTTAGAAGGAGATATGTCCTTCTAACATGTAACACTTAGTGTTTAATTAATATAGTATATGTAAAATAAGTTCAGATTATTTTTCAAATGTAGGAGTATTAATTATGCAATATTAAAACCTTTAACATCTTATAATGCTACCATTAAATTAAATGATAAATAACAGATAGCGCTGCAGCATTAATCAATCTGCATATGGTGTTTATCACATATTTTTAAGTAGTATTTTTTGCGTAAAATTTAAGTTATTACAAAATAAAGAGTAAATTCTCCTAATATTTAGGCAGATTGACTAGTTAGCCACTAGTAAATCATGAGGAGCAATTATACTATTCTTAAAATAAGTTAAATATTTTATGGTACTGTTCATTATATATTCAAATTTTAATTAAAATTCTATTTTTGTAATAATATTTTGATCAGTAAAACTAAATCAATCTATGCCAAGAAATTACCGTTATATAACAAACTCTAGCAAGGCTTATATGCTTAACTATTAAAAGAAATAATTTAAAATAATATTCTAGCTTAAGCTAAATATATAATACTAAAAAAACTAGAACTACTAAATCAAAAGTCATATTTACAATATGATTTTGTTAGAAAAAAATTCTAATGTGTAGAGGCATTTACAGAGCTAGACCCATCTTCTTTACTTATATTAACTCCTCTATCAGGCTTTGGCCATTTTACTAAAGCAATTTTGATTACATCATCTAAGTTAGAAGCAAAATATATTTCTAAACCACTTTTTATATCTTTGGAAATTTCTGTTAAATCTTTTTTATTTTTCTCAGGAATAATAACTTTCTTAATTCCAGACCTAAGTGCTGCTAATAACTTTTCTTTTAAGCCACCAATCGGAAGAACTCTACCTCTTAATGTAATTTCGCCTGTCATCGCAACCAACCTATCTACAGCTATAGAAGTTAAAATTGAAACTATAGATGTATAAATGCCAACACCGGCAGATGGCCCATCTTTCGGTGTTGCGCCTTCTGGCACATGTATATGAATATCGTATTTTTTGTATTCTTCTTCGCTAATACCAAATTCATGCGCTCTAGATTTAAAATAGCTGAACGCTGCTTGGATAGACTCCTTCATAACATCTCCCAACTTACCCGTGCAAATGATTTTACCATCCCCAGGTATTTTTACTGCCTCCAAAGCTAAAATATCCCCGCCAAATTCAGTATATGCAAGACCCGTAGTAACACCTATTAAATCAATATCTTCCACTTTACCAAAGTCAAACTTTGGTACACCTGCATATTTCTCTAGGTTCTTTGCCGTAATAGCAACAGAGTTAATTTTACTACTAGCGTCAATTTTCTTTGTTACTTTTCTAGCTAAATTAGCTAATTCTCGCTCTAAATTTCTCACACCTGCTTCGTAAGTATATCTTCTAACCAAGCTTATAATAGCACTATCAGAAATTTTAATCTCATTTTCTGCTAAACCATGTAAAGATATCTGTTTTGGCAATAAATGCCTTTTAGCAATTTCTAATTTATCATTTTCGATGTAACCAGATAAATTAATAATTTCCATTCTATCCCTAAGGGCATGGGGCAAATCAAGTGAGTTAGCTGTAGTTACAAACATTATTTCGGATAAATCATAATCTATTTCTAAGTAATGATCACTAAAATTACTATTTTGCTCAGGGTCTAACACTTCTAATAAAGCAGATGCAGGGTCTCCTCTAAAATCTTGGCCCATTTTATCTATCTCATCTAATAAAAATAATGGGTTGGATGAGCCTGACTTTTTAAGCTGTTGTATTATTTTTCCTGGCATAGCGCCAATATAAGTTCTTCTATGACCTCTAATTTCAGCTTCATCCCTAACCCCACCTAGCGACACTTTAGCAAACTCTCTGCCCATACTGCGAGCTATTGATCTTGCTAAAGATGTTTTACCAACACCTGGTGGACCAACTAAGCATAATATAGGCCCCTTTAATAGCTTAACTCTTTTATTTACAGCTATAAATTCTAAGATTCTTTCTTTTACTTTCTCTAAACCGTAATGCTCTTCATCCAAAACCTGCTCAGATTTTGCTATATCTATTTTTAATTTTGTTGAATCTTTCCATGGAATATTTAAAAGCCATTCTAGATAGCCTCTAACTATACCTGCCTCAGATGATAAAGGATTCATTGCTTTTAGCTTCTTAAGCTCTGATTTAGCTTTAGCATTTGCTTCCTTAGATAACTTTTTCTCTTTAATTAATTTAGCAAACACTTCAAGGTCATCCTCCGCCTCCTCGGTGGCCTCACCTAACTCTTTCTTAATTGCCTTAAGCTGTTCATTTAAGTAATATTCTTTTTGTGAACTCTCTAATTGTGTCTTGATTCTAGTTTTTAATTTATTTTCTGTTTCAATAATCTGTAGCTCACCTTTAATAGTTGAGAGTACATTTCTTAGTCTTAACTCAACATCCAGTTCGGCCAGAGATTCTTGCTTTTTTTCTATTTTGACTGGTAAGCTTGAAGCAATATGATCTGCTAACTTAGAAGGATTATCCAATTCCAAAATAGCTGCCACCAAGTCTGCTGGTATGCGATCCTCATAAGCTATGTAATCTCTAAATTTTTCTTTTAGAGCTCTACTAGCACCTTCGATCTCTGTTTTGTTGTTAGTGATGTCTTCTAAAAAATCTATGTCTGCTGTAAAACAACCATTTTTGTCATAAAAATTTACTAACTTTGCTCTAGATTTAGTCTCTACCAACAATTTAATGGTTCCATCTGGCAATTTTATCATTTGTATAACATCGCCCAAAACCCCTACATTATACAAGTCTTCTTTCTTAACACTATCAATGTCTGGAGATTTCTGAGAAACCAGAAAGATCTTTTTATTACCCTTCATGGCAATATTAAGAGATTTAAGAGATTTTTCTCGTCCTACAAATAACGGAAAAATCATATCAGGGAAAACTACTACATCTCTTAATGGCAATGTAGGCGCTGCAGTAGAAGATACCAACTTAATATTTTGATTAATCATATTTAGCTAACTTTTTTTTTCTTAACCTTATCACTATTGTCTTTTTCGGTTTTGCTTTCCTTAGCTTTGCTAGCTTTGGATGCAACTTTAACTATTTCAGGCTGCTTACCTTCGGTAAAATGAACTTCGTCAACCGTAACTTTTTTTGTACCTTTAATACTTGGTAACTCATACATAGTATCGAGTAAAATAGATTCCATAATAGCGCGTAAACCTCTAGCACCAGTTCCTCTTTTTATTGCCTTTTGGGCAAAAGCTATAAGCGCTTTTTTAGTCAAGACTAAATCAGTATTTTCCATTTTAAATAATTTTTGATACTGTTTTACTAAGGCGTTTTTTGGCTCTGTTAGAATTTTAATTAAGTCACTTTCACTCAAATCCGCAAGAGGTGCTATGATTGGCAATCTGCCAATAAATTCGGGAATAAGTCCATATTGCACCAAATCATTAGGCTCAATACTAGTGATAATATCACTCATTTTAACATTTTTTACATCTCTTACATCAGCAGAGAATCCTATTGAAGCTCCCTTCCCTTTGCTAGAAACTATTTTTTCCAAGCCATCAAATGCACCCGCACAAATAAATAAAATGTTACTTGTATCTACTTGAAGATATTCTTGTTGTGGGTGCTTTCTTCCACCTTGTGGCGGAACTGATGCAACTGTTCCCTCAATTATCTTAAGCAAAGCTTGCTGCACACCCTCACCAGATACGTCTCTAGTAATAGATGGGTTATCAGCTTTTCTTGATATTTTATCTATTTCATCAATATATACTATCCCTCTTTGCGCTCTCTCTACATTATAATCTGCTGATTGTAGCAAGCGTAAAATAATGTTTTCAACATCTTCTCCCACATAACCAGCTTCTGTCAAACTAGTCGCATCTGCCATAGCAAATGGAACATCTAAAATCCTTGCTAAAGTTTGAGCTAATAATGTTTTACCACATCCTGTTGGCCCTATTAACAATACATTAGATTTAGTAATTTCAACTTCACCTGCCTTATTATCTATGCCTGTGTTTTGTAATCTTTTATAATGATTATATACAGCAACAGATAGCACTTTTTTAGCAAAACTTTGCCCAACTACATAATCATTTAATATTTTACAAATTTCTTCTGGAGAAGAAATCTCACCTTTTTCGTGATCTACAATAGAGTTACTTTTCTCTTCTTTTATCACATCAATGCATAATTCTACACACTCATTACAGATAAAAACTGCTGGTCCAGCTATTAATTTTTTTACTTCATACTGGCTTTTACCACAGAATGAGCATAATAAAGTATCTTTTGTTTCTTCAGACATAAAATTCTCTTAGATTATTTTTTTGTTTTTTTGATATCTGCTATCTCACTTCTTGTTTCAATGATTTTATCCACTAAGCCAAAAGATTTAGCCTCACTAGCAGACATAAAATTATCTCTTTCCATTGATTTTTGTATTACAGATATAGCTTTACCAGTATGTTTTACATACATGTTGTTTAACCTTTTCTTTAAGCTTAAAATTTCTTTAGCATGTATTTCAATATCTGTCGCTTGACCAGAAAAACCACCGGATGGTTGGTGTATCATTATTCTTGAGTTTGGTAGACTGTACCTACAACCTTTCTGACCAGCAGTTAGCAATAAAGAACCCATTGAGGCGGCTTGACCTATGCACATAGTTGAAACTTCGGAGTTAATATATTGCATAGTGTCATATATTGACAAGCCAGCTGTAACTACTCCACCAGGGGAGTTTATATACATATAAATTGGCTTATTAGGATCTTCAGACTCTAAAAATAATAATTGCGCTACTATTAAAGTGGCCATGTGGTCTTCCACCTGTCCTGTGACAAATATGATACGCTCTTTTAACAATCTTGAATAGATATCAAAAGATCTTTCACCTCTAGCAGTTTGTTCAACTACCATAGGTACTAATGTGCTTGAAAACTGTTCTAAAATATCCATATATATAAATTTTAATGTGTGTTAAAGTTACAGCTACTAAAGTTATTTAAAAGGATTTTTTTTATTATTTATAAATTTTCTTAAATTGCTCCATCGTAACTTCTTTGTTTTTTAGAGCTAATTTAGAGATAATAAGATCAACCACTTTATTCTCTAAAATAGGTCCTTTCAAATAATCTAACGCCTGAGGATTAGACTTATAATAACCCAACAAATCATCTGGATTACCAGGATATGAGGCAAATTGTTGCTTCATGGATTCTAAAGCTTCGTTATCTGTAACATTGATCTTTTCCACTTGACCTAAATCAGATAATATAAGACCAATCTTAACTCTTCTTTTTGCTATTTTTAGATAGTCTATCTTAACTTTCTTAAATGCCTTTGCATCCTTTTCCTCAGCTTCTTTCTCATCTTTTAACTTACTTTCTGATAAATATTGCTTGATTAAAGCATCGTATTCGTCGTTAACCATAGATTCTGGAAGGTCCAAAGTGATCTTATCTTCTATGTAATCAAATAATTCCTTTTTGCTTTGCTCTTTAGCCTGCTTATTTAAAGCATCTGACAATGATTTCTTCAGATCCTCTTTTAGAGCTTTCAAATTCTCTGCACCTTGAGTCTTAGCAAAATCATCATCTATCTTGGGGGTAGAAACCTCCAAAATCTCTTTTACTTTAACTTCAAACTCAGCTTTTTTTCCTTTAAATTGCTCAGAATGATACTCATCTGGAAATTTAACCTTAACTTTTTTTTCATCATCAACTTTCAAACCAACTAACTGGTCTTCAAAATTATCTATAAAACTTTTGGACCCTAGCTCCAACTGATGATCACTTGCTGTACCACCTTCAAATTGCTCACCATCAATAAAACCTTTATAATCAATTTTTACTGCTTGTCCTTTTTTTGCTTTCGCTTTTTGATCTTCAATCTTTACAAAGGTTTTTTGGTTTTTTGCTCTAAGCTCAATTTGCTTTTCAAGCTCTGACTCAGGTATGATTATTTCATAACCATTAATTTTTATTTTATCATATTCTAATGGTTCAACCTCAGGCAAAACTTCACACTCAAAGCTATATTCTAGATCTTCACCTTCATTATATTTTTTAATGTCTATCTTAGGTTGAGCAGCAAGCTTTAAGTTGTTACTATTTACCAACTCTTCTGAATTTTTTTTCACTGTGTCTTCAATGATTTCACCTGAAATTGCGCCGGCAAATCTTTTTGCTATATAACTTTCAGGGATTTTTCCCGGCCTAAAACCTGGTAGGTTGGCGTGCTTTTTGATTTCAGCTATTTTTTGTTTATTTTGCTCTATAATATCGCTTGCTGGTATCTTAATTGTATATGACCTTTTTAAACCTTCTACTTTGTTCTCACTAACTTGCATTTTTCTATTCAAATTTATTATATAATTGGTGCGGATGAAGGGACTTGAACCCCCACGCCTTGCGGCACTAGATCCTAAATCTAGCGCGTCTACCAATTCCGCCACATCCGCTTAGGTGAATTTTATTTAGCCCTTATCACACAAAATAGCAAGTTATTTTACTGTGATTTACAAGTAAATACTTCAAATAAAGAAAAACCTTAAAAAAAACCAACAAACAAACTACTCTTTTTTTAATTTTGTTATATCCCTACCACCCAAACTCTACCAAATATGTGTATGGCAAAACAGACTTAACTTCAGTATTCATCATAATATAATTAAAAACTTAATATTTCTTAAACAGACACTTGGTCATTTGCTAAAACCTTCCACTCAAACCCGCACCATCTAATCCATCATCATGCTTACACACTTTTTTTCTCCAAGCTTGCTTAGCAGGCAACTTTGTGACTTCAGCTGCACCACCTAACCTATCATCATATTCGCGCAGTTTACTTTGCATTATTTCCACGTGCTTATTTGCTATTCTTTTAGCTCGCTTGTGCATAGCTTTATCTAAAGCATTAAAAGCATCTTCAGCCTCCTTTTTACTGTAAGTAGCTGAATCGCTCCCAACACGCTGCTCAGAATGACTTCCAACTAAACCTCGCTTTGTAAAGCCACGACCTGTTTCAGCAGAACCATACATACGATCATCCAGCTCCTTAAAGGCTCTTTCGGCTTTGCTTTTACTTAAATTATGAAAAACAGACTTAAATGTGGTATTTGCTTTACCCTCCACAACTTCACTAGCAGTTAGCTTTGTTACTGCAGCTGCACTACCTAACCTATCATCATATTCGCGCAGTTTACTTTGTATTATTCCCGCGTGCTCATTTGATATTCTTTTAGCTCGCTTATGCATAGCTTTATCTAAAGCATTAAAAGCATCTTCAGCCTCCTTTTTACTGTAAGTAGCTGAATCGCTCCCAACACGCTGCTCAGAATGACTTCCACCTAAACCTCGCTTCGCAAAGCCCAGGCCTGTTTTAGCAGAACCACACATACGATCATCCAGCTCTTCAAAGGCTCTTTTGGCTTTACTTTTACTAAAATCACGCAACATGGACTGCAATGTTGTATTTGCTTTAGCCTCCACAACTTGACTATTTTGACTTGCCCTTATTGTAGCCTGTCTAGACACTATATCTTCATAACTTTGATCTCTACTCATATCTCTCTCTAATTAAGTTAGAATTATTATAACATTATCTTACTATAATAACAAGCTTTGTTGTTATAATAATGCAATAATATATTATAATAAAAGGAGAGCTATTAAGCAAAAAATTAATCATTTACTTATTGAGTAAAAAAAATATTTTACAGTAAAGCAATAAATTAATAATGATAAAAAAGTTAAAAAGAAAAATTTGTACTAAAAAAACTAATATTGCGGTGATAAAATTAAAAGGGGTCATAGGTAAAGTAGGTTATAATCAAGGCCTTACTATTGACTCAATCAAGCATGTTGAGCAAATTCAAAAGATTAAAAAATTAAATGCTATAATTTTATTAATTAATTCACCAGGAGGCTCACCCGTGCAATCGGAGTTAATTTCCAATAAAATCAAGAAAATAGCAAAAGATAAGAATGTTCCTATTTACAGCTTTTGTGAAGATGTTGCGGCAAGTGGTGGCTATTGGCTAGCTTGTACTGGTGAAGAAATATACGCTTCAGCCTCTTCCATCGTTGGTAGTATTGGGGTAATATCACAAGGATTTGGTTTTACTAATGCTATAAAAAAGCTAGGCATCGAAAGAAGAGTGCATACCCAAGGAGATAACAAGTCTGTACTTGACCCATTTAGTAAGGAGAAAAAAGAGGATATAGAATTAATAAAAAACATTCAAAAAGATATACATGAACAGTTTATTGCGCATGTAAAAAAAGCAAGAGGAACTAAATTAAATTCTGCGGAAAATCTTTTTTCTGGTAAGTTTTGGTCTGGTAAACAAGCTGCCCAACTGGGTCTAATTGATAAAATAGGTATTTATGAAGATGTAATGAAAGAAAAATTTTCAGGCAAAATAAATTACAAAATAATTGAAGCAAAACAAAGCTTTTTGCAAAGAAAACTTTCAACCTGCATTGGTAGCATAGTTAGTAACATAAGTGGCAATTTAAGAGAAATATTGCATGAAGAAAAATATAAGATATAGTTCAAAAAATTTTTAAAACACGCAAAATGAAAGTAACAAAAAAAGTAAGACAAATTTTAAGTTGGTATGATAGTGACAATCCGGGTACTAAAAAAAACCTAGCTCAAATTATGATGACTGGTAAATTAGCAGGTACAGGAAAGATGGTAATTCTGCCTGTAGATCAAGGCTTTGAACATGGTCCAGCTAGAAGTTTTGCCCCAAATCCTGAAGCATATGATCCTGAGTATCACTTTAAACTAGCAATAGATGCAGGTTTAAATGCATATGCTGCACCACTTGGAATGTTAGAATTTGCTGCAGATAAATATGCAGGAAGCATCCCTCTAATTTTAAAAGTTAATAGTTCAAACTCACTTGCAAGAGATAAAGACGCGCCACATCAAGCCTTAACTTCATCAGTAAGGGACGCAGTAAGACTTGGTTGCTCTGCTATAGGTTTCACAATATATCCTGGCTCAGATGCTCAGTTTGAAATGATGGAAGAAATTAAAGAGCTTACAGAAGAAGCTAAATCTTATGGTTTAGCAGTTGTAGTTTGGTCATACCCTAGAGGTGGCGACCTTACCAAAGAAGCTGAAACGGCTGTTGATATTTGTTCTTACGCTGCTCACATCGCAGCCCTTGCAGGTGCTCACATAATAAAAGTAAAACCACCTACAGAACATCTTGGACTTGCTGAGGCTAAAAAAGTATATTTAGAGCAAAACATAAATATAGAAACTCTAAAAGATAGAATTGCTCATGTTATGCAAACTACCTTTAACGGCAAAAGAATTGTAATCTTTTCAGGTGGAGCAAGCAAGGGTTTAGATTCCGTTTATGATGAAATTAGACAATTAAGAGATGGAGGTTCTAATGGTTCAATCATAGGCAGAAACACTTTTCAAAGAAAAAGGGAGGATGCTTTAAATATGCTAAAAAATATAACAGATATATATTTGGGCAAAATCTAGCAATGACCTCATTATATTTGATTTCCCCAACAAATATCAATGTAAAGTCATTCCCTTTCTTATTAGAGAAAATATTCAAGGCTTCAACAAATATTGGAGCCTTTCAGCTTCGACTAAAGGATCAATCCTATCAGGACATATTAAGTATAAGTAAGGTTTTGCTGAAAGTTTGCTCTGATTATAATGTTCCTTTTTACATAAATGACCATTACAACCTAGCTGATGATTTAGCAATAGACGGGATTCACATTGGTCAAAATGATGGAGATATTGCAAGTATAATCAAGCATTACAAGAATCATTTTAAAATTGGCGTTAGCTGCATGAATTCTTTGGGTCTTGCTATAGATGCAAAAAATTCTGGTGCTAATTATGTTTCATTTGGTGCCTTTTTCCCTACCAAAACAAAAGAAAATACCAAACATGCCACTTTGGATATTTTGCAATCATGGCGAGCGTTAAATAATGATACACCATGCTCTGCTATAGGAGGTATAAATCTAAATAATATTGAGAAAATAATTTCATTTAAACCTGAGTATATTTGTCTAATTTCTGCTATATGGGCGCAGAATGATCCTATTATAGCTGCAAAACAACTTGATGATATTTTAATTAGAAATTTGTAAGGTGAAACTATGCAAAAAATTTTATTTATATGTACTGGTAATATTTGCAGATCACCAGCAGCAGAAGCCATCTGCAGAAATAAGCTAGATAAACTAGGTATATTAAGCAATTATGAACTAGACTCAGCTGGTATTCAAGGGCACCATATAGGAGAATCGCCTGATTGTAGAGTATTTATAGAGGGAGAAAAAAGAGGCTATGATTTGTCTCAAATTCACTCAAGGCAACTAATTTTAGACGATTTTTATTATTTTGACATAATCTTAGCTATGACTAACCATCACCTTGAATATTTAAAATCCCACCAGCCTCCTGATTCCATTGTGTCTATTAAGTTGCTATCTAATTTTGTTGATAATAACCATATGCAAGATATTACCGATCCTTATTATGGTAGTAGGGAAGATTTTTCTAAAATGTATGACCATCTTGAGGAAATAGGTGAAAAATTCATCTTAAAAATTACTAAAAATTAACATAGTTTTGCCCCCTATCACCCAACTTAATTATATATTTTTATAGCTTTTGATAATTAATTAGAATAAAATAATTTTAACCTAAAAATCACCTTATGATAAATGCTAATTCTATCCGCGTTGGGAACATCATCAACTTTGCTAAAAAGCTTTGTGTCGTAACTAAAACCGCTCACACTCAACCAGGCAAAGGAGGCGCTTTTGTGCAGATGGAGTTAAAAGATATCCTAACTGGCACAAAATATAACGAACGTTTTAGATCTGAAGATAAAATAGATAAAGCGTTTTTAGATGAGGTAGAATTACAGTTTTTATATGCAGATGGCGAAAAATATTATTTCATGGATAATAAATCATATGAACAAATCGAGCTTACAAAAGATATTATAGCTGAAAACCAACAGCCATTTTTAACTGAAGGACTAACTGTGAAAGGACAAAGTTACGAAGAAAATATTATTTCCATAGCTTTACCTGAAACTCTAGAATTTGAGATTAGCTCTACAGAATCAACTGTAAAAGGTCAAACTGCAGCCTCATCAAATAAACCCGCCATCCTTAACAATGGCATTAAAATAATGGTTCCTCCATTTATTAATGAAGGAAATAAAATTGTTATTCGCGTTTCAGACCAAACTTATTTAGAAAGAGTAAAATAGTGGGATATCCAAGACTTATTTATTTATTAGAGCAAATTATTTTTGAGGGTCGTGATCAGATTGCTAGGGATTTTCTAGAGCTGGGTTATTCTCAATCTAATAAAAACCTACCTTTAAGATTTTCCAGCAAATTAATTGAAATTGCTTCAGGTAAAATACTTGCTAAAGCAGAAAAAATTGCCACTAGACAAGGATTAATCCTAAATAATAATATTATAAAAGAGTCAAGGGAACATGATTATATAGTAATATCTATTTTACCAGAAGAGCAAAACTTACTTAGAGCTTTACCTTTTATAAGCTGTAGTATTATGAGTGCCAAGCTAGATGAAGACTTAACTCCTCAAACTATTTCTGCTGCCGCTATATTAAATCCTTTAACCAACCAATTTTATTGGACCGACACTGATAATCAAGCAAGAGAAAATTTTAGAAAAATTTCTACCAGTAAAGTAGTAGAAATAAACCAAGCTAGTAGTTTGGAGCTTAATTCAGCAAATATAGAATTATGCTGGCTTGCTAGCGGTAAAATAGACTGTCTAGAAATTAGCTATAATAATTTTCTTGATATTGCAGCAGCTGAACTTATTGCCAGAAAAGCTGGTGCCATAAGTTTAATTGATAAAAACAACAAAACTATTAAATTAGCAGCTAATCAAGAATTATTTTCATGTCTGAAATAAATATTGGAATTATAGGAGCTTCTGGCTATACAGCGAGTGAGTTAATTCGCATAGCCCATAATCATCCTGAGATTAACATAAAGTTCCTAGTTGGAAACAGCAAAGCTGGACAGGAGATTTCTAAAATATATTCACATTTAAAATTTTCTAACTTACCAAAAATAATAAAGCTAAACCAAGTAGATTTTACTGCAGTAAAATTAATATTCTTATGTTTACCTCATGGTGAATCAGCAAAAATAATTGATCAGATACCAAAAGACATAAAAATAATAGATTTATCTTCTGATTTTCGTATTAAGAATAACAGTCTTTATGAAGAATTTTACGATAGTAAAAAGAACTGTAAATACAATGAAGAAACAGCATATGGTTTAAGTGAGATATATTTTAATGATATAATAAAAAAAAGAATTATAGCTTGTCCTGGCTGCTATCCCACTTCTATTTTATTACCTCTATTACCTTTAATTAAGAATAATAAAATAAAAAAGGAGCAAATTATTATTGATAGCAAAACAGGCATTAGTGGTGCAGGTCGTAAGTTAGTAGAGAATAATTTATTTTGTGAAATTAATGAAAACTCATTCTCTTACAATCTTACTAAACATCGACATTTAGCTGAGTTAATTGAGCAGTTAAGTATAGGTATTAATGATGTTCAATTCACTCCTCAGATTATACCAGCATCACGCGGCATTATTTCTAATATATATGTAGAGTCATCTTTTAGTGCTAAGGAATTAAATATGTTTCTTAAAGAGTTTTATAAAAATTCTCCTTTTATTATTTGTACTGATGGCGAAATACCAAAATTAAGAAATGTCACAACAACTAATTTTTGTGAGATATCTGTTTTTGACACTAATATTAAGCATAAAAAATTAGTTATTTCCACTTTAGATAATTTAACAAAAGGTTCTTCAGGTCAAGCAATACAAAATTTTAATCTTATTTATAACTTTCCTGAAAATTTGGGCTTAGATAATTTAGCAATTTACCCTTAATTAGTCATGAACACAAAATTTATTCCAACTCCCTATAAGAATATTTTGCCTAATATTGCTAAAAATGCATATATCGCACCTAATGCAACAATAACTGGTGATACCACCATAGGAGAATTAAGTAATATTTGGTATAATGTTGTTATTAGAGGTGATGTTGCACCAATTAAAATTGGTAAAGCCACAAATATTCAAGATGGCTCTATCATTCATGTGTCGAGAGCTAATCACGTGCAAAATAAAACTAAAAATGAGAAAGCCCCAACTATTATAGGTAACAATGTTACGGTTGGACATTTATCAATGCTTCATGCTTGTACTATAGAGGATAATGCTTTTATTGGTATGAGCTCTTTAATAATGGATTTAGCCCATATAGAAACAGAAGCTATGGTTGCAGCAGGAACAGTTATTACACCGGGTAAGATTGTTAAAAGAGGTGAGATATGGTCTGGTAATCCAGGAAGATTTATGCGTAAAATGAGTGAGTCTGAAATAAGCTTTATCGCAAAATCTGCAGAAAACTATATTCTATTAGCACAGGAGTACTTTAATTAAAACAAGCTGCTTTACACATTTATCAATGCTATATGCTTATCTATAGAAGATAGTGCTTTTATTTGTATGAGCTCTTTAATAATGGATTTAACCCATATAGAAACAGAAGCTATGGTTGTGGCAGGCACAGTTATTACACCGGGTAAGATTGTTAAAAGGGGTGAGATATGGTCTGGTAATCCAGGAAGATTTATGCGTAAAATGAGTGAGTCTGAAATAAGCTTTATCGCAAAATCTGCAGAAAACTATATTCTTTTAGCACAGGAGTACTTTAATTAAAACAAGCTGCTTTACACATTTATCAATGCTATATGCTTATCTATAGAAGATAGTGCTTTTATTGGTATGAGCTCTTTAATAATGGATTTAGCCCATATAGAAACAGAAGCCATGTTAGCAGCAGGAACAGTAATTACGCCGGGTAAGATTGTTAAAAGAGGTGAGATATCGTCTGGTAATTTGTATAGATTTATGCGAAAGATGACAGAGTCTGAAATAAACTTTACTTACATAAGAAAATAATTAACAATTTACGCTCTATGGTAAATATAGTTATAAGAGTTTTTACTATAAGCTAGAAATAAATATGACTTTACTACAGCATTAAACAAAGTAAGTTTACTTATAATATGATATGCTAAAATAAGTTTTACAAACTAAACATATATAGTTGTAAAAGATAGAATATCACCTTGCTTTAGCTTATTAATCTTATCAACTAACATTAGATTCATAACTTAAAAAAACATAGTATATTTAGTTATAAGGTATCTATCTGTCATTGGTTTTCAACTAAACACCAATATCAGAAGCTAACTCTTATTGCTCCTATATTTTATTTAAAGTTTTTGCTACTGGCCCTTTTTTAAATATATCCAGAGATTTAAGCAAAAAAATAATAATAGACCGCACTTATTATACTTGCTTCATCAGATCATACATAATCCTTATTATATAAATTTATTAAAAGTAATAGTAATTTTTTAGAAATTTATATTTATACTTATGATAAATGAGACAAATATATCGAGACTCCAAACTTTGTCCTAATTGAGAATTTTTACTTAAATTTAAGCTATTTTATTGTATTCTCTAACCAGAAATAATCTTCATAGTAATCTATTTGCTAACTTTGGTAGCTGATGCTTCATCTAGTGCTACTAGAAAATATCATATTTATGTAATACTATATAAATCAAGCATTTTCTAGAGATAAAATACTCGATTAGTTGCTTTATTTATGAGCGTATAATTTGATAACTTTAAGATATAAGACAAAGATTTAATTAAAAATAATTCATTATCGTTAAGCATTAAGCACAAATAAATATCTCACCTTAACAATATTTTTTCCTAAATATCCTTATCCAACTTATGCACTAAATAAGTAAAGATTTCTTCAAATATTAAATCTAATATGCTAGCTTTATGCAACTTCTATACATCTTAAAGTATTATATTTAAATGTTAATTGTTGCAAATTGCTTATAACTTAAATTAAAAATCTAATATAAGCAAAATACTTATTATGTAAAATTTTCATTTTTAAATGTAAAACTAAATTTACCCAAATGTTAAAAATTACATAACACACAATAATTTTCAGCAAAAAACAAAAGAGTCTCCCAATTTAGTCACTATTGATTATTATTTCAAAACTTATGGCTTATGTTATAAGATAAAGAAAACTAATAATAAAATAAATGTCACCAAAGTTACAGATGAAGAAATAGATAGTAATATTGCCTCTTTACTAGACACACACAAATCCTTAAACTTCGTATTATAACCTACAGCAAACATGGCAAAAACTATCAATATTCTAGATAAATCACTAATAGTATTTATAACATTATCACTGAAAATATCTAAAGTTGATAGTAAGCTCATGCATAAAAAAAATAATATAAAAGTAGGTATGGAAGTAATAATATTTATGATTTTATTATTTCCAAATTTTTGCTTATTATTATAAAATAAAAATACGACTAATATTGGAGAGAGTAATAGCACCCTAATTAATTTTATAATTGTAGCTCTATCACCTGATTCATTAGAAAAAATCATTCCTGTAGCTATAGATTGAGGAACAGACTGAACCGTACTTCCTGCAACTATTGCAAATTGATTATCTGACAATAATAGAACCTTTCCTAGAACAGGATAAAAAAACATGGCAATAGTACCACATATAGTAATAGCAGCAATTGCTAGAGAAATATTATGTTTTTTAGCTTTTATTAATTTAGCTAAAATAATAATAGCGCTAGAACCACATATTGCATTACCAAAAGCAATTAAAATTACCAATTCTTTATTCTTCAGTTTGAAATATTTAGCAATTTTTACAGTTATAAATAAAGCAAATAAAACTGCGGATAAAACTATTATAAACTCAAAAAAGGTAATTTCTGAAAAGAAAGAAAAATTAAGCTTAGCACCTAACAAAACAATGGCAAACTGAAGGATATGTTTTTCACAACAATTTGTTATTTTAGAGTTAAGTTCATATTTTATAAAATTCCCTGAAAGAAAGCCCATTACTATAACCAGCAAAACTGGGCTAATAATAAGTGAACTATTAGAGATATTTATGAGACCTGAAACTAAGAATGAAAGCTCGAAGGATAAGTAAACAAAAAAGGATATAAATAAAATTGCTATTATATTATTTTTTGATTTAGACAAAAATAGTCTATACACTGTATGTAAACTTAATCTACTAGCTCAATGATTGCTGTTGGAGCGGCATCACCGTGCCTAAAACCTGTTTTCAGAATCCTAGTATAACCACCGTTTCTTTTAGAAAATTTAGGGCCTATTTCTTCACAAAGTTTTTTGGAAATAACTTCATTTCTAGTCTTAGAAATAAGAGACCTTCTAGAACTCAGATTACTTTTTTTTGCTATCGTAATTAACTTTTCAGCATAAGGTCTTAAAGTCTTGGCTTTAACTAAAGTTGTCTGAATTCTACCATGCTCGAATAAAGCACTAGCTAAATTAGCTAATAAAGCTTTTCTGTGGCTCGGAGTTCTGTTTAACTTTTTGTTTGATTTTGCTAGATGCTTCATTACTATACCAAATTAACTATTATCATCAGTTTTTTTATTTATGTCTCCCAAGTTCTCTGGTGGCCATTCTTCAATATCCATACCAAAATTTAAATTTAAGCTTTGCAATATAGCTCTAATCTCATTTAATGACTTCCTACCGAAATTTGGAGTCTTAAGCATATCATTTTCTGACCTTTTAACTAAGTCACCTAAATGATTAATATTCTCATTTTTAAGACAATTTTGAGATCTAACAGATAACTCAAGTTCTTCAACTTTTTTAAGCAACACTGGATCAAAGCTAAACTTCTCCTCTTCTACAGTTTCTTCAGCAAGTACTATATTATCGTCGAAGTTGATAAATAAATTCATTTGCTCTTTCATGATCTTTGCAGCTATACCTACTGCCAAGTCAGGTTCTATAGCTCCATTGGTTTCGATATCAAGTATTAACTTATCATAATCAATTACTTGTCCTACTCTACTGCTACTAACAGCAAAAGTTACGGTTTTTATAGGTGAAAAAACAGTGTCTATATTGATCAACCCAATTTCTTTATTATCATTAGCTTCTTTTGAAGAATCTCTATAGCCTTTTCCAGATTCTATTACAAGCTCGGCTTTAAACTTTGCCTTGTCATCTATGTGACAGATCACTTGATCTGCATTAACGACAGAGACGCCTTCTGGCAATATTAAATCAGCTGCTGTCACTTGACATGGCCCTTGAACTTCTATTACAGCTTTCTTTTTTGTAGCTGTTTCACTTAGAAGTGTAACTTTCTTTAGATTTAAAATAACATCTATAATATCCTCTGTTAAACCTTCTACGCTGTCTTGCTCGTGAATAACACCTTCTATTTTAACACCAGTAAAAGCTGTACCAAAAATTGATGACAACAATATTCTTCTTAATGAGTTTCCTATTGTTGTGCCAAACCCCCTTTCCAAAGGTTCAACTATTATTTTTGCAGATTTATTATCTGATTTTGCATCATAGCTAATTTTTGAAGGCTTAAGAAAGTCTTTCCAATTTTCTGCTAACATTTTTTTACCAATTAATTTATTATACTCTTCTTTTCTTAGGAGGACGACAGCCATTATGTGGAACTGGAGTTACATCTTTTATGTAAGTAACTACATAACCTAATGATTGCAATGCTCTTAAAGCAGATTCTCTACCAGCGCCTGGACCTTTTACTTCCACTCCGATAGTTTTTAGTCCAAAATCTGACGCTTCCTTACCAGCTGTTTCAGCTGCTACTTGCGCTGCAAAAGGAGTTGACTTCCTAGCACCCTTAAAGCCACACTTACCGGCTGATGCCCAAGATAATGTATTACCTTGCAAATCAGCAAATGTGATAATTGTGTTATTAAAGGAGGCGAATATATGAACTATTCCAACTGATATATTCTTTTTTTCTTTTTTCTTTATTTTCTTTTGCGTAGCCATAATTAACTATATTTTCTTCTTATTAGCAATTGGAGATGATTTACCCCTTCTAGTGCGAGCATTATTATGCGTATTTTGACCTCTTACAGGTAATTTAGATCTATGCCTTAAGCCTCTGTAGCATGCAAGGTCCATAAGAGTCTTAATATTAGTTGCAACTAAAGATCTCAAAACACCTTCAACTTGATGATTAGCGTCTATTGTCTCTCTAATCTTAATTATTTCGTCTTCTGTTAGATCTTTCACTCTTCTTTCTAAAGGTATCTTTAAATCAGAGCATAATTTCAATGCTGTAGTATTACCAATTCCATATATATAGGTAAGTGCAATATGCACTCTTTTTTGTGTAGGTATGTTAACTCCTGCTATTCTAGCCAATTTATTACCTTTTATCTGTTATTAAATTTAGAAGAATTTCGATTATCATCATTTTAGCTGTTATGTCAAACTTTTTTTGCTTTTTTGTAAATATTAAATCAACTTCTTTATTTCATCATATACTATCATCATTTCTTTCTCTCCGTCTATGCTACTTAAAAGATTTCTTTCCTTATAATATGATAAAATAGGAAACGTGTCCTGCTTATATGAGTTTAATCTTATCTTTACAGTTTTGGCATTATCATCCTTTCTCCTTAGAAACTTAGTACCTGAACAATGATCACACTTACCAGAAATTTTAGTTGGCTTAAATATATCATGATAGCCTGCCTTACAATTACTACACGCAAATCTACCGGTTATTCTTTTAAGAACCTCCTCTTCGCTACTAGTTATTGATATTGCTCTTACTTCTGTATCCTTAAAACTTTTATTACTCTCTAGTAGCAAGCTGAGATGCTCTGCTTGATTAATTGTCCTTGGAAAACCATCCAGAATTATACCTTTATCGCAATCAATGCCAGATAATTTATTTTCAAGAGATTTAATTATCAAAGAGTCTGGCACTAAATTACCACTTAACATGATATCCTTAAGCTCCTTAGCCTGATCAGAATCACCCATAGCCATATCTCTTAGCATATCTCCTGTAGATAACTTCACGTAATCTAGTTCTTTTTCAAGCATTTCAGCTTGCGTACCTTTACCACAACCAGGAGGCCCTAATAAAATTAATACTTTCATTACGCTCTAATTTTAATTCTATTCTTTTTTATTACAGAATCATATTTACTACTTAGCAAATGTGATTGCACCTGTGTCAAACTATCCATCGCAACGTTTACAACTATCAGTAAACTAGTGCCACCTAGGTAAAAAGGCAAAGAGTATTTTGCTATAACTAATTCAGGAATTATACAGATAACTACCAAGTAGGCTGCTCCTATCACAGTGATTTTACTCAAAACATCATCTAAATAATTAGCGGTCTGCTCTCCAGGCCTTATACCCGCAACAAAACCACCTGCCTTTTTCAGCTGATCAGCTGTTTCCTTTGCATTAAACACTATTGCAGTATAGAAAAAACAAAAAAATGCAATTAATAAGGAATAAATAATAATAAATAATGGTTTACCATGTGCTAAATTTGCTGTGACAAAGGAAGAAATAGATGAAGGATTAGTTGTATTACCAAAGGAAATAATAGTAATTGGGAATAACAACAGAGAACTTGCAAAAATTGGTGGTATAACACCTGACGTATTTAACTTTAGTGGTAAATGACTACCTTCTGAATTAGACATTCTATTTCCCATATTTCTTTTTGGATATTGAACTCTTATATTCCTAAAAGAGCGCTCAAAAAATACTATAACGGAAATTAAACCTATAATAAGAATTATTATAAATAATATAAAGAAGGTAGAATAGATACCAGTTTTACCAAGCTCAATAGTACTAATCAAAGCCGATGGAAGTTCGGCAACAATACCAGCAAATATAATCAAGGAAATACCATTACCTATACCTCTTGCGGTTATTTGATCACCCAACCATAGTAAAAACATGGTTGATCCAACTAAACTTACAACGGTGGTTAAGCGAAAGAAACTACCTTCATACAATACAGCTGCTCCAGCTTGTGCAGAAAGATTTTCAAGGCCAACAGCTATACCATAGCTTTGAAATAATGCTAAAAATATTGTAAAATATCTAGTATATTGGGATATTTTTTTTCTACCCTCTTCACCTGACTTTTTTAGCTCACTAAGGGATGGCGTAGTTGTAGTCATCAACTGCATTATAATAGAAGCGGTTATATAAGGCATGACGTTAAGTGAAAATATAGTCATCCTACCTAAAGCTCCACCTGAAAACATATTAAGCATACCCAATATACCAGATTGGTTCTGACTACTTATTTGCTTAAATACTAATGGGTCTATACCAGGAAGTGGTAAGTATGTTCCAAACCTATAAATTACAAGAACAGCTATTGTAAAAAAAATTCTACTCTTAAGATCTTTTATCCTGTCTATTTTTCCTTCATTCCTAGAGTTCTTCATAATAATTTACGCTTCCTTAACTTCACCTCCAGCTTTGGTAATTTTATCTTTAGCGGCCTTAGAGATATAAGGGAAGGAAACTATTATTTTTGAATTAATCTCACCATTAGAAAGTAATTTGATACTACTAACGTTAGATTTAACACAACCAGCTTCAATTAATGCTGATAGATTTATCTCTTTTTTACTATCCAATCTTTTAGAATCGATTAGTAATTGTAACGTGGAGATATTTATAACTTCTGGCTTACTAGCAAATATATTATTAAAACCTCTTTTAGGTAACCTTCTGTGTATTGGCATTTGACCACCTTCGAACCCTTTTATAGAAACACCAGAACGTGACTTTTGCCCTTTATGTCCTCTTCCTGCTGTTTTACCTGTTCCAGAAGCTATTCCTCTACCCACTCTTTTTCTCTTTTTGAATGAACTAACTTCCTCCAAAATAACTGATAAATTTGCCATTATATTAACCTTTATTCTTCTATTATCTTTACGAGATGAGCTATTTTATTAGCCATACCAAGATTATCCTTAGTAGCCAAAAGCTCCCTAACTGAATTTATTTTTTTTAAGCCTAAGCCCCTTACTGTTGCTCTAACCTTCTCGTTTTGACCAATTGTACTTTTTATTAACTTAACTTTAAATGTTTTTGCCATTTTACTATGATTTACTGTTCAACTTCTTCTAATTTTTGCTCTTTTTGCGCTTGTGACTTTCTTTTACTAATAATCTCACTAACTTTCTTTCCTCTTTTTGCAGCTAGCATTTTAGGAGAATCAATCTTTTGTAAAGCGTCAAAAGTTGCTTTAACCAAGTTATAAGGGTTAGAAGTAGAAAGAGACTTTGCAACTACATCATGTATACCTACAGCTTCAAAAACTGCTCTCATTGCTCCACCTGCTATAATTCCAGTACCTGGAGGGGCGTTTCTTATTACTACTTTAGCAGCTCCATATTTACCAGCAGCATCATGATGTACAGTTCTACCTTCCCTAAGAGGGATTCTAGACAAATTCTTTTTAGCCATTTTGGTTGCTTTATTTCGGGCCTCAGTAACTTCTTTTGCTTTTCCGGTACCAAAACCTACCAATCCTTTCTTGTCACCAACTATGACCATAGCTGCAAAACCAAAGTTTCTTCCGCCTTTAACGACTTTAGTAACTCTGTTTACACATACTAACTTTTCAATAAATTCTATATTATTAGTGTCTATCATAAAAAACTCTATATTAAAACTTTAATCCATTCTCACGTGCCGCTTCGGCTAACGCTTTAACTTTACCATGGTATAGATAGCCACCTCTATCATATACAATAGTATTTATATTAGCCTCCTTTGCCTTGTTAGCAATATCAGAACCTACTTTTGTAGCAGAGTCTATATTAGCAGACTTTAATTTTAGCAATTTAGTAGACGAGGAAGCTATTGTTTTTGAGCTCTGATCATCTATTAGTTGCGCGTGTATATTTGCGTTAGAAATAAATACTGAAAGTCTAACACGACTAACTTTTGACAATCTTAACTTTCTTCTTACTCTTTGAGCTCTTTTAGCCGCTAATTTAACCATTTTTATACCTTATTTCTTTCCTTCTTTTCGAATAATATATTCATCAGAATATCTAACACCCTTACCTTTGTAGGGCTCTGGTGGTCTTAAAGATCTTATTATTGCAGCAGACTGCCCCAAAGATTCTTTATCATATGAGCTTAACTCTATAATTGTCGGCTTAGGACACTTTACTTCTAATGAGTCTGGTATTTCAAACTTTATATCATGACTATATCCCAAGCTTAGTGTTAAAAACTTATTTTGCAATACAGCTTTATAACCTACTCCTTCAATATTAAGGGTTTTACTAAATCCTTTAGTTACACCTAATACCATGTTATTTATTAAGCTTCTAAACAGACCCCATTTTTGCTTTGATGTTTTTGTGTCAGATGATTTATCTACTATTATAGATCCATCTAGCTTTTTAACACTAACATCATTATCAAATGATCTTTTTAGTTCTCCCTTAGGTCCCTTTATTCTAATAAAATTATTGTTTATTTCCACCTCTACTCCGGCAGGTATAATGATGGGCTGCGATCCAATTCTTGACATATTAAATACTTAAAATATTACACATAAAATTTCTCCACCTACATTTAGATCTCTAGCCTTGTAGTCTGGTATTACTCCTTTCGGTGTAGATAATATAGCTATCCCTAAACCATTATAATATCTTGGCAAATCTGCTATCTTTGAGTAAACCCTTCTACCAGGTTTTGACACTCTCGCAAAACTACTAATTATTCCTTTACCAAGATTATACTTTAATATCACGTTAACTTTTCTATTATCGTCCTCATTTTCAGCAAAGTCTTCAATAAAGCCCTCGTCCTTTAAAATAGTTAAGACATTTTGAGATAACTTTGAATTTATAAGTTCAGCGACTCCCAAAGAAGCCATCTGTGCATTATTAATTCTTGCTATCATGTCAGATAATACATCATTTACAAACATAATTTTTACCAGCTAGATTTAGTTAAACCAGGAATAGAACCCCATCCTGCATATTGTCTTAGTGCTATTCTAGATATACCAAAGTCTCTATAAAAACCTCTTGGCCTACCTGTTACATTACACCTATTTCTGTGCCTAATCTTAGAACCATCCCTTGGTAGCTTAGATAATTTTATCTGAGCTTCAAATTTATCCTGATCAGAACTTTTTTTATCAGAAATAACAGCTTTTAATTCAGCTCTTTTTTCTGCATATTTTTTTATTAATTTTTCTCTTCTATTATTTTTTGCTACCGCACTAACTTTAGCCATAATTACCTATACTAACTCCTAAATGGAAAATTAAATTTTTTAAGCAACGCTTTGCAATCCTCATCACTTTGCGCTGTAGTTACCACTGTTATATCCATACCAAGAATTGTAGAGATTTTGTCATAACTTACTTCTGGAAAAATAATTTGCTCCTTTAAACCAAAGTTATAATTACCTCTACCATCAAAGCTTTTTGCAGATAAACCCCTAAAATCTCTTACTCTAGGTAATGCTATATTAACTAACCTATCAAGGAATTCATACATCTTATCTTTTCTAAGAGTAACTTTACAACCTATTGGCATACCTTCCCTTAGTTTAAAAGTAGCAATAGATTTTTTGGCCTTTGTAAGCACAGGCTTCTGACCTGCAATCAATGACATTTCCTCTTGAGCGTTTTTTAATATCTTATTATCATTTACAGCTTCTCCTAAGCCCATATTTATAACAATCTTTTCTATCTTTGGTACAGACATAATATTATCTAAAGAGAGCTCCTGTGAAAGCTCTTTTTTAATACTAGTGTTGTACAAGTCTTTTAATCTAGCCATTTATTACTTCACCCGAACTTCTATTAATCCTTACTTTTTTACCTTCATCATCTTTTTTATATGATAACTTGACTTTCTTCTTATCTTTTTCGTCATAAAAATGCACGTTAGATATATGGATTGATGACTCCTTAGTTACTATCTCTGACTTCTCGCCTTGCTTAGTTGCTTTCTGATGCCTCTTTACTAAAGCCACGCCTTCTACCAAACACCTATTTTTCTCTGATAACATCTTGGTAATCTTTCCAGTAGATCCTTTATGCTTACCTGAAATAACAATTATGTTATCTCCTTTCTTTAATTTAGTTTTAAACATTACAACACCTCTGGAGCTAATGAAATTATTCTCATAAAACCCTTGGTTCTAACTTCTCTTGCCACTGGGCCAAAAATTCTAGTTCCTATTGGCTCTTTAGTCTTATTTACCAATACAACCGCATTTTTATCAAACTTTATAGTACTACCATCACTTCTTTTTGCTTCTTTAGCGCTACGTACTATCAAAGCCCTATATATGTCTCCCTTTTTCACCTTGCCATTAGGCAACGCACTTTTTACTGAAACGACTATTATGTCTCCTAATTTAGCTATATCATGATGCGAACCTCCTAGAACCTTAATACATTGTACTAATTTAGCCCCTGAATTGTCTGCAACCTCCACTCTACTTTGCATCTGTATCATAACGTTACCACTTATTAATTCTTAACAATTATCCACTTCTTTGTCTTAGAAATGGGCTTGCTTTCTACAATAGAAACCACATCTCCATTTTTAGACAAATTATCCTGATCATGGGCTGTATACTTCTTTGACGTAGTAACATACTTCTTGTAAACAGGATGCTTAAATTTCCTAGTGACTAATATAGTGACGGTTTTATCAGCCTTATCACTTACTACTGTGCCCTGCAATATTCTTTTTGGCATAATACTTAACTAACTTTCTTCTCGTTAAAAAATGTTAAAATTCGTGCTATATCGTTTTTAACCTGCTTAATTTTAGCAGAGTTTTTCAATTCTCCATTAGCACGAAGGAGATTTATGTTATAGAGTTCTTTCTTTAATTCAACAAATTTCTTTTCTAACTCATCTTTTGTCTTAGACTTTATGTCAATGTACTTCATTTAATTACTCTCTATTCTAGTTATAAATTTTACGGCAAAAGGCAATTTTGCAGATGCGAGCTCCAAAGCCTCTCTAGCAACTTCCTCGCTAACTCCATCTATTTCAAATATTATTCTTCCTGGTTTTACTCTAAAGACATAGTGCTCAACTGAACCCTTACCTTTACCCATTCTTACGTCTGTAGGTTTCTTTGTTACCGGTATATCTGGAAAAACTCTAATCCACATTTTACCAACTCTTTTCATATGTCTCGTTGCTGCCCTTCTAGCGGCCTCGATTTGTCTAGAGGTTATTCTTTCTGGTTGCATAGCTTTTAAACCGAAGGAGCCAAAACTCAATTGACTTCCACCCTTTGCATTTCCTTTTATCCTTCCTTTGAAGGCTTTTCTATATTTCGTTCTTTTTGGTAATAACATTTTTTCCTCTACTAGGCAGTTTCTTCTTCTTTACAAACCCACACTTTCACTCCGATTACACCGTATGCAGTGTTAGCTTCAGCTAAAGCGTAATCTACATTGGCCTTCAAAGTGTGTAGTGGCACTTGACCTTCTCTGTACCATTCCATCCTAGCTATCTCAGCACCAGATAACCTACCAGAGCAATTAATTCTTACTCCCTTCACTCCTAACCTTAGTGCAGATTGTATAGCTTTTTTCATCGCCCTTTTGTAAGATATTCTTCGCTCTATTTGACTAGCTATATTTTGAGCTATCAACTCAGCGCTAGTTTCGGGCTTTTTAACCTCAACTATATTTAAACTAACTTCTGCATCTGTAATTTTTTTGATTTGGTTTTTAACCTTTTCAATATCAGAGCCTCTTTTACCAATAATTATACCTGGCCTTGCAGTCTTAATTATTACAGTGACTTTCTTAGCTTGTCTTTCAATTAGAATTTTACTTATAGCAGCATTCTTTATCTGCTTTTTTATATATTTTCTAATTTTAAAATCTTCATCTAAGGATTTCACATAATCTGCCCCTTCGGCATACCAGCGAGAGTCCCAAGACTTGTTATTTCCTACTCTAAATCCTAATGGATTAACTTTCTGACCCATGATTAATCAACTTCCTTAACTATTATTTCCAAATTACTAAAAGGCTTTAGTATCCTAGCTCCCCTTCCTCTTGCTCTAGCCCTAAACCTTTTCATCACCAAACCTTTACCTACATTAACTCTATGCACTACTAAGTTGTCCACATCCAAGTCATGATTATTTTCAGCATTAGCAACAGCAGAGCTTAATGAAGCTTTAACTACTTTTGCTATTCTCTTTTTAGAGAAAGTTAACTGAGCCAAAGCATCGTTAACTCCAAGACCACGAATAAGCTCAGCTACCAAGCTTAACTTTTGTGGACTTGTTCTAATTGAACGAGTAAAGCATCTTGCTTCTCCCTCATTTACTCTTTTTGCGTTTTTAGCTTGTGCCATACTAACCTACTTATTTGCCTTTTTATCGCCATGCCCGTGATATACTCTGGTAGGAGAAAACTCACCAAGCTTATGATTTACCATATCTTCCTTTACCTGAACAGGGATAAATTTTTTACCGTTATATACTCCAAATGTCAAGCCAACAAATTCTGGAATAATTGTTGAGCGCCTTGACCAAGTTTTGATAATTGTGTTTATCCTACCTGATTCAATTACTGCTGTTGCTTTCTTTAATAAATAACCATCTATAAATGGTGGTTTCCAAACTGATCTAGCCATAGTTAATACCTACTTCTTATGTCTTCTTCTTATTATAAATTTATTTGTAGATTTATTACTTCTCGTACGTAAACCTTTTGTCTTCTTACCCCATGGAGTTACTGGATGTCTACCACCAGAGGTTTTACCCTCTCCTCCACCATGTGGGTGGTCAACTGGATTCATAGCCACACCTCTAACAGTTGGTCGTTTTCCCTTCCATACCATTCTACCAGCTTTTCCAAATTTTTGATTTTGGTTATCAGGATTAGAAACAGAACCTATTGTAGCCATAGCTCCTTCAGGAACTAATCTATACTCCCCCGATCTCAATTTAATTTGCACATAGCCATTATCTTTACCAACTATCTGCGCATAAGAACCCGCACTTCTAGCTAACTGGCCTCCTCGACCTATTTTTAACTCGATGTTATGAATAATGGTACCCGTTGGAATATTTACAACTTTCATTGCATTTCCAATGCTAACCTCAGTTTTCACTGAAGATAAAATTTTATCTCCTATTTTAAGCTTTTGTGGAGCAATGATATAAGAATAAACATTATCAGAATATTTAACCAATGCTATAAAGGCTGTTCTGTTAGGATCATATTCAATTCTTTCTACAATAGCCTCAACATCAAACTTATTTCTTCTAAAATCTATAGTACGATAACTCTTCTTGTGACCACCACCTATATGCCTTGTAGTGATGTGCCCATGATTATTTCTTCCTCCAGTTTTAGATAAGCCCTTAGTTAAACCTTTAAAAGGTTTTCCTGACCATAATTTGTCAGAAACCAATACTAACTGCCTTTGACCCGGTGTTATAGGTTGATACTTTCTTAATGACATTATTTTATACCTGTTGTGATATCAATTGGCTTTTCGAATTTAACAAAAAACTTCTTAAAGTCTGCTCTTTTTCCAATTTTCCCTTTAAACTTTTTTACTTTTCCCTTTGTTAAAGAAGAAGTAATTTTCAAAATCTTGCTACCCTTATACAAGAACGTAAGCGCTCTTTGCACATCACCCTTCGTTGCTGACTTTGGTCCTTTAAAAACAACATAAGAGTGCTCTGAAACTTTCAAAGACTTTTCTGTAACCAATGGAGACAATTTGTCAATAAAGCTATATTTGATCTTACTTTCCATCTGTAAACCTACTTTCTAGTTTATTAAACGCTGTTTCTGAAATATACAATCTATCATGATTCATAATGTCATAAACATTAGCACCATCGGAATGTAATATGTTCGTGTTCTTTAAATTTGCTACTGATTGAATAAAGCCCTTCTGCGTGTCGGAACTGTATATTATTAATGTTTTAATATCTTTGGTTGCTATTACGCTAGCTACTTCCTTAGTAGATGGTTTATCAATTTTAGGCTCTGCAACCAGCTGTAAAGTACCACCTTTCAAATGGTATGCTATAGCATTCAACAAACCCAGTTTTTTAACTTTTTTAGGTAACTTAGTATTGTGAGACCTTACTACAGGTCCAAATATAGTAGCACCACCTCTAAATTGAGCGGACCTTCTACTTCCTTGCCTTGCACTACCAGTTCCTTTTTGTTTAAAAGGCTTTGCAGTCGTACCTCTAATCTCAGAAATAGTCTTGGTTTTATGATTACCAAATCTTGACTTATTTTGCTGCCATAGAATAACAGACTTAATAATATCAAACCTTATATCCTCAAGAGAAAAGATAGCTCCCAACTTTCTAGTAGACACTTCTTTTTTAGTAAAAATATCAATTAATTTCAATTCCATTTAAAACCTATTTATCTTGCTCATTACTACCAACTTCTTCAGCTTTAACCGCCGCTTCAACTGGCTTTTGATTTTCCTCAAAAACATCTTTGAATCCAGCTGGATATGGCAATATTTTAGCTGAAACTCTCTTTACAGCGTCCGTTAAAGTGACAACCGTACCCTTCTTACCAGGCAATGCTCCTTTTACAAAAATTAAAGCATTTTCAGTATCAATCTTCATAACTTGTAAATTTTGTATAGTTACATTCGTGTTACCCATGTGACCAGCCATCTTCTTTCCTTTAAAGACTCTACCAGGATCTTGACACTGACCTGTAGATCCGTGAGACCTATGTGAAATCGACACACCATGGGTAGCTTCCAAACCAGCAAATCCATGCCTTTTCATTGCACCAGCAAAACCTTTACCTATAGTCTTGCCCCTTGCATCAACAAACTGCCCCTCTACAAAGTGGTCTACTGTTATCACTCTACCACTCTTAAACTCACTAACGTCGTCAACTTTGAACTCAGCTATGTGCTTGCGATAAGCGGTCTTTAGCTTATCAAACTCTTTCACTTGTGGAAGATTTATTGATTTTTTTCTAGACTCAAAAGAAGCAAGCTTAACATTTGATTCAGCATTGTGAGCAGCATTCAAAACCACGGCTTCTGGGCACTCTAGCACAGTCACTGGATAATGATCTCCGTACTCATCAAAAATCCTACTCATACCTATTTTCTTAGCTAATAATCCAACTCTCATACTATGCCTCAAGTAATTTTATATCAACATCAACACCAGCTGCAAGATCTAACTTTCTCAAAGCCTCTACCGTTTGAGCTGTGGGGGAAATAAATATAATACATTTATAAACCCTTATCTCAAACTGCTCTCTTGACTCCTTATCTACATGAGGAGATCTATTAACAGTGTATTTCTTAATTTTTCTTGGCAAGGGAACTGGCCCCTTAACATCTGCACCCGTTCTTTTAACGGTGGAAACAATTTCCGAAGCAGATTGAAAAATCAAGTTATTATCAAATGATTTTAGTTTTATTCTAATTTTTTGGTCTAACATTAAACAAATCCTTATTCTATAATTTCACTAACTACACCAGATCCCACAGTACGACCTCCCTCTCTTACTGCAAACCTCATACCCTGAGTCAATGCTACAGAATTAATCAAATTAATTGTCAATTCTATATTATCTCC
>JABIRX010000022.1 GCA_018667735.1 Alphaproteobacteria bacterium
CTTGCAGGTGCAAAAAGGGATGCTATTGATTTTGACACTAATGATGAAGTAATTAAGCAAGCTCTTAAAGCAAGTGCTATGTTGGAAATAATAACACAAAGATTTCCTGAATCTGCAACAGATTTACACAGAGCTATAGAAGCAACGCTAGATAATATTACAAACATAGATGATCTTTTGAGTTTTAATGAGGGTCTAGAGAGAAAATTTAATAAAATTATTCATCTAAGTTCAACAGCAGATATTTCTCATATAGTTAACCAATTCTTACCAGGTAAATTACCAGATGCATTAATAGAAAAAATTGCAAATCCAGTAATAAAAAATTTAGCTGAACATGATTTAAGGGGTACTAAAAACACTGGAGCAATAGTAGCGCAAATCATTACTAATCGTTTACAAGAACAAGCAGTACAAGCACTAGCACAAGCAGCAGCAGAAGTAGTGATTGCCCGAGCACAAAGCAAGCAAAATTGCTCAAGTAATTTTGCGGACAGAGTAGAAAAAAGGGCGGAGAAAGATTCCACTCAGGGAAGATAATTATTTATAAAGAAAATTTTATGCCGTAAGTCTTAATACATAAAATTTAAATTAAAATTGCAGGGTAAACATAGCAAAATTCTAATTTAAAATTTATATTCATTATTACTTACTTAAAGAAGCAACATATTATTTTTTGAACAAATATTATTTGGCTTTTAGCACAGCTAACTTTTATAAAAATATGAAGATCTATTATCAATAGCTTAGAATAAAGCATACTCAATTAAGAAATTATAAAAGTAATTAATAACAAGTAATAGCACTTCCCTATTTTCAGTTTATAATTTGCTTTAACCCTATTTTTATGTTACATTTTGATTATAAGCTGACAAAACCAGAAATGAATTCAGAGCAAAAAAAAACACTATTAACCTTCGCAAGAGAACATAACTTAGCAATAGATGCAACAGAGCAAAGCTTAATTACTCATTTAATTGGAGTGCAAAATAACAGCTTTGCTTACAGACAAGGCAAAGGAACTGCTTTGCATAGAGCGGCAAGCTTAAATAGATTAGATATAGTAAATATAATCCTGAATATAGATATTGATATAAATCTTGTAAATCATAAAACAGGAACAGTTTTATACAAAGCGGCACAATATGGTAATTTTGCTATAGTAAAAGCTTTGATCGCAGCTAAAGCTGATGTAAATCAAGTACCTAAGCATTGGTTTCATCAAGGAATAACACCTTTATATAAGGCAGCGCAAAATGGTTATACAGCTATAGTAAAATTATTATTAGCTAATGGAGCTAAAGTTAATTTGGCCAGAAGTAATGGCAAAACCCCTTTATATGTAGCAGCGCAAAATGGTTATACAGCTATAGTAAAATTATTATTAGCTAATGGAGCTAAGGTAAATCAGATAGATTTGCATAAAAAAACCCCATTACATATAGCTGTAACAAATGGCCATTTCGACATAGTAGAAGCATTAATTAAGGCTAAAACTGACCTAAATAAAACAAATGAATCAGGAAAAACGCCTTTATATATAGCGGCTCAATATGGCCATACAGAAATTGTTAAGGCATTAATTGTGGCAAAAGCAAATATAAATCAGACACCAACCCATGGCACCCAAAATAAAAAAACCCCTTTATTTATAGCAGCGCAATATGGGCATACTGACATAGTGGAAATACTAATTAAAGCAAAAGCTAATATAAATAAGACAAATATAGATAACATAACACCTCTGTGGAAAGCAGTATATTTAGGTCATGCGGCTACAGCTCAAATATTAATAAATAATAAAGCGGCAATAAATAAGGTGCCAGCTTGTGGATTTTACCATAATATGACACCTTTGCATATGGCTGCGCAGGAGGGTTACACTGAAATAGTTAAAGCATTAATTACTGCAAAAGCAGATGTTAATCTGCTAGATATATATGGCAAATCTCCTTTACATAAAGCAGCGCAATATGGTCACAAGGCTACCATAAAATTATTGCTAAATAAGGGTGCTAATTTAAATCAGAGAGACAAAAACGGAAGAACAGCTTTAGATATAGCTGAACAAAATGGTTACTTAGCTACAATTACTGAGTTAATCAAGGCGCAAGAAAATATTAATCTAGCTAATCATTCCAACAAAAAAACTTATACAAACACAGCTGCTCTTTCCAAGGCCAAAATATCTAATGTAACAGTTGCCTTGGCTGGAAAAATTTTAAATAATATTGCTTTAGCAAAAATAATACAAAAAATTCTGCAGCAAAAGCATAATTGTCATTTACATAGCAAAGCCATTGTAAGCAAGTTAATAAACGCACAATTAACAGTAATGAGCAAACCAACTACAACACCCAAATTAAACTCTGAGGCGTTAGTTGACATGTTAATTTTTGTACAGAAATATATTATGCAGGAGACCTTCTTTATATTGGAAAACTTCAACGATCTAAGCAAAAAGATACCAGAAAAATTAAAGTTACAAATAGAAACTAAGTTTTTAGGTAAAAATAACTATTATTATCTTCACCTTAGCAAAACTAGAGTGCCGCAATCTCTTATTCCAACCAAAACCAGGCAAAGCCTTCTACAAAATAAAATACATAAACAACCCACTATAGTTTTAGATAATGATTTAACCAATAGTGATGTTGAAAATTTTGCTTCCGCCCAATTAGCCAAATGCAGAGCATTAGGCGTAGTATCCGCTAAAATAGCGCAAATGAAGCTAAAGTTACCTTCCATAAAAACTTTGAGTATAAATGTAAAGCTCTACCATTGTAACAAATATTTTGTGAGAATTAGAAACAATTTTATGCCTCCACAACGAGATGGGCCACATCTTATTTGAGCAATTAGTAAGCTAAATAAAGATGAATAAATTATGATATTAACAAATTATTACATAATCTTAATTAGCTTTTACAGCTAATATTTAAATAAAACTATTATGCTGACTAAACCACTATTTGACTTTCATAACATTGCTAGGACTATAGTTAAGTAATTTTATCAATAGGGCTAAAATAATGAAGCTACAACTTTACTAGATAAAGATTATTCTGTAGTTAACTTCAAATAAGAATTTTCCAAGAAAAATTCTAGGTGAAAAACTATTACATAGTAAAATCTACGACTATATAAAAATAATTACCTTTTATATGTTAAAAGCTAGTTTAGCTAAATTAATATCTTTAACTACTTATAAATCGTTATATTTTATTATTTACAGCTTAAATTTGTGTAACTCTACTTTTTATGATAAGATATAAACAATAGTAACTATAAATTTTGTTAAATTATGCCATTATCACCATTATTAGCAGATTTTTTGCTTGAGCAGGGCTTTATAAAAACTAAGGCAAAATTGCAAAATAGTAAACAGCTTAAAACTGTTTTAACAAAAAGCATATATGTTGGTCGAGTTTCTGCAAAGGAACCAAAACAGCTTGACTTACCTATACACAGAGCAGCAAGAATGGGTCGCATAGAGTTACTTGAGGAGATCATTGAAAATCATGAGATAGAGGCAGATCAAGTAAGAGCTGATGGCGTAACACCTTTGTTAATTGCGTCACAAGAAGGGTATAAAAATGTAGTAGAATGTTTACTAGCAAGTGGAGCAAATATAAATCAAGCTAATGATAATAAAATTACGCCATTATGGGTAGCAACGCGCAACAAGCATGATAGTGTGGCGCAACTATTGCTAAATAAGGGTGCAGCCCCCGATCTACCGGACATAAAAGGTATTACTGCTTTAATGATAGCAACACAGAACCCTAATCTAAATATAGCAAGATCATTATTAGAGGCGGTCGCTGCTGTGGATAAACCCAACAAATCTGGTTGGACCGCTTTAATGGTGGCGGCAGAAAGTGGTCAGCATGATCAAGTATCTTTGTTGCTAGAAAATGGTGCAAATGTAAATCTAGCTAATGCAGGTGGGCTAACGCCTTTAATGTTGGCCGTACTTAAGGGTCACCATAGCGTAGTGCACACATTAGTTGAAAGAGCAGAAATTGCTCTAGATGTGCAAAGTAATAATGGTTTAGCACCTTTATTCTTTGCTACTATAAAAGGTAACACTGAGTTAATTAATTACTTGATTGAAAAAGGGGCAAATTTGAACATCCAAAATCAAGTTGGCTTTTCTCCTTTATCATATGCTGCCTATCATAACAAAGATGATCTGGTAAAGTTTATATATGATAAAGGGGCTGATGCAATAGTTGCTTACCTATATCTGGCAAAAGCCATTAGACAACATCCAAATAGAGCAGAAATTTGTAAACGGGTAATAAATACATTCATCAGAAGCGGTATCGATGTAAATCAAAAAACTGAGCAAGAAGAAACGCTCTTAAATATCGCAATTATGAGCAAAGACATAGGAGTAGTTAAACTATTACTCGAACATGATGCAGAGCCAAACTTACCAAACCGTAACGGTAATACAGCTTTGATGATGGCAGCGCAAAGGGGTTCTGCTGATATTGTAAAATTATTACTTGGTAAAGGTGCAGATACAACTCTAGTTAATATGCATGGAGCTACAGCATTGATGATTGCGGCCTTTAATGGTGATAATAAAGTCATAGCGCAATTTGTAAAAAGTGGTTTAACATTAGACGATAAAACAAGCCTAATATTTGCAGTCTATAAAGGTGATCATAAATTATTATCACAATTGCTAAAAACTGTTACAGAGCCAAATTTGCAAAATTATAATGGCACAACTCTTTTGATGCTA
>JABIRX010000023.1 GCA_018667735.1 Alphaproteobacteria bacterium
TAGTTTTGATATGGCTTTTTTCTTTAGTAGTAATTTTAAAAGAGCACTTTAATTTTAATATATCTGGTAAAGTTAAGAAGTATATTATTGTTATATATACCTTTATAATCTCCATAGAGATTATAGTATTTCTAATTTTTAATTTTAATATATACTACCTTTTCTTTTCTTTTATTCTACTTCTCATATGGCTTTATTTGATTACTTTGTGCTTTGATCTAAGAAATCCTTTATCTAAAGTAATAGAATTTCAATTTTATTTTTTCCCAAGAAGCAAATATTTTAAGAACAAAACACGCAACATTGCTATTTTTTTAATCTATATATTTTGTGTCTTAATAACTGTAATCTTCTTTAGGCTTAGTTTAGTTTTTGTAAAATATTTTATCAATTTATAAATCAATGAAAGAATTTAAGAGTGGAGATATAAGTAGAGCTAAGCAATTAACTTTACATTCAGCACTTGGTTGTGGCGCAGCATTAGCTGGTGGAGGAGATTGTGCAAGTGGAGCATTAAGTGGAGTTAGTGGGGAATTAGCTGGAGAGTATGTTAAAGATAATCTTTACCCTGGTCAAACTACATCATCTTTAACTGGGCAACAAAAAACAGTCATCAAAGAACTAGGCGGATTAGCAGGAGGTTTAAGTGCTATATTTACAGGCAATGCCGTTGGCTTATCAGAAAGTGACATAGCTGATAATATATTCTCTGGCCAAAGAATTGGTAAAAATGCGGTTGAGAATAATTTTTTAAGACAAGAGGTAGTTGAAGAGCATCAAGAAATAATGTGGCTAGATGGAAAAATTAGTGATGAAAATTATAATGCTTATAAAGATCAGGAGCTTAAAAATGCTGTTTTAGCTGTCGAAGTTCTAGCTGGAGCCACTACACTGGGAGCTGGTGCAGCTGTAGTTCAGTCTGGTAATATTCTAGTTAAACAAGGTATTAAAGCTGGAGTGATGAGATTTGGAAGTGATGCAATTAGAAATGTAGGTGTTAATACTGTTAATGGAATTGTTAGTTCTAGTGCAGCAGCATTAGTGTCTGGTGCCGATGTTAAAACGGGGCTAATATCAGTTGGAACAGGAACTCTTGTTAATGTTGTGACTGGGGGATTAGCAGATAAGTTTCAGCCAGAAGGTAAATTGAAGCAATTTGTTACTGCTGTAGTTACAAATGCTCTTAGTGCCGCTTCTAGCTCTTATTTAACAACAAGGCTTACTTATCCAAATGCAACAAACGAGGATTATATAGGGAATTTTGGAAAATCATTAATAGTTTCTACTCCTGGAAGCTTATTAGTAAATGGTATGAGATTTGGAACTGGAATAGCAGCTAAAGGAGCAGTTAATTTTGGGATGGGAATGTTAAATGCATCAACTGATACTGCAATAATTGGTGCTTATAGAGGTTATGAGCATTATAAGTATAAACAATCAATCATGGAAAGATAAAATGGATAAAGTAGAAATTTACAAACCAAATTGGACAGTTTTTTATTATAGATACTGGACTGGTATAGCACTCTTAATTTTTTGTTATTTTTTAGTTTGTATAGTGACACCTTTAACTGAAGTTTTTACAGAAGGGTTTGTGGCAGGCATGAATAAATTTATAGAATTTAATCAAGGATTTTTTTCTTATAAATTGTATACTAACATTTATGCATTTGGTTTTTTGGCTTTTTGCACATCACTTCAAATAATTGCCTACCTTTCTGGAAGTGATCTAACCAGAAGAGTGTATTTATATAAGGATTATTTAGAAACAATTTTATTTAATAAGAAGTTAACCAAAGTTTATTATTTAGATATAGTCAAGACTTCGTGTAATTATTATAAGATACATCTTCACTTAAAGAATGGAGAAATAGTTTTTATACCAAATAATATAAAGAATTCTCGACAACTTTACAATAAAATATCTGAAGAAGTAAGAAAACGGGGAGGAAAAGTTTTAGAAAGAGACACAAGTAAACGAGATTAGATATTATTCAGAGTGGGAATCACAGAATCGAGATAAATAATGTATAGTTTTTATCATGATATATCTACATTATCCCAAAACAACCTAGCTACCGCATTAGCAGATAGTGCGGTTTCTCATGTTAGTTCTACCGCGGTACAAAGTTCTATAAATGGAGATTCATTTAGCGA
>JABIRX010000024.1 GCA_018667735.1 Alphaproteobacteria bacterium
ACATAAATATGTCCTTTTTGTGCTGCCATCATAAGTGCGTTATAACCATCTTCCTTTTGTAAGTTTACCTCCAGATCTTCTCGCTCCATTAATTTTTCTACAACATCTGCATGTCCATCGTTAGCTGCCATCATAAGTGCGTTATAACCATCATTCTTTTGTAAGTTTACCTCCAGATCTTTTCGTTTTATCAATTTTTCTACAACATAAGTATGTCCTTTTTGTGCTGCCATAATAAGTGCGTTAAAACCATTCATTTGAAAGCTGACATCAATATTATCAGATTGTAACGCTTTCTCAGTCAAAGAAATATAATTTCCTCTGGCTGCATAAAAAAGAGTTGCTCCATTATGCTGATATTTTTCTCGATATGGATTCAAATAGGCAATAGCTGCTTTAGCATCTGATGATTCTGTATTATATTTCTCGGTGAAAAATTTAACATACTCAGTATTATTATAATATTGTAGGCCTTTAAACTGGTTATCAAATATTATAAATTGATCTTGTCCTATCCGGGATAAGGCAATGGTATGATCATCTGTAGGATAAATATAAGCGTTTTCTCCTATAGCTATAGAACTTAATAAAGCTTGAAAATTATCTTTATTTAACGGTACAATATCCTTAACCCGCTGGTCTGTTATTAAGCTTAAACTACGTTTTAATAAAAGATCTGCAAATGAAGTTAGTAATTCACTATTTTCATCTAGCGCTAAAGACTCTATGAAGGAAGAGAATAATACTCTTCCTTTTTTATGCTGATATTCTTGGATTAGAGCAACAAATAACTGGCTAAATTCTTCACAAAAACCTTGTTTAACTTTTGTTGAGCCTGATGAAGCTATTAAATGTTTTTGCAGGTTTAAATTAGCGTTATGTAAGCTTATTTCATTGATTTCTGGTATAAAACTTACTGAGGAGTTAGTTACAGAAAAATGTTCATTTACAAAGCTTGTCATCAAAGAATTTGTTTTTAGTTCTTTACTTCCATGTAGATAAAAGTCAGGCTTTGGTTTAAAAACATGACTTTCTTCTAATACTCCTAGTTCTAATGCGTTTTTTGATATTGAATTTCCAGGAAGATAAGTGGGTTTTTTAGCAAAAGGATGATCTGCTGTAGATAACTTTGGAAGTTGATATCCATCATAGATCTGTCTTAAGAAAGTGACACCAAGACCACATGCTAATAGTTTTATTAATTTGTTTCTCATAATTATACCCTTAATTCTATATATTATAACATAATTTTAGGATTCTGACAAATGTAAAAGCTAGGAATACATAAAAACATATATTATACTTCAAATATGCAGGGTTTTATATGATTTTATTGCTTATGTGATAATTTAACTTCGTTAAACATTTGAATAAAATTATCTTTACAAACAGCATTTGCTATAATAATTATCGAGCTAGAATAGCTATTATGTTTATTGTTGCAGTTCTTTCAACCCATTGAGAAAAGGTTTTTAAGCTATTTTGTTCTGGCTTTAGCTGTGCTCTTTTTTGTGTTTCTGATTTTACTAAAGCAAGATATAAGAAAAATATTTAAGAGTAATATGCAGCTAAATAAAGACTAACTTATAACTTACTATGGCTACCATCACAAAAGACAGAGCCAGACTTGGCATGTTTGCAGCCGCAAAAATAAACATCCTTATTTTCATCAGCAACCCATTTTACTGATTTATATTCAGGAGCAAGTTTCTTATGCTTACCATCGCAAAAAGGTTGTTTGTCACTATAGCCACAACTACACCATGAATATTTTTTGCCTTTTTCTACGGAAATTTTATAAGGTGCTTTCTGTACTATTTTTACTTCTTTACTCATTGTTTTCACTTGGTTTATATTTAGACTTTAACATATTTTTAAAATTAAAAATAGCTTTTTATAAAAAAAGCCCCTTAAAATAAATTAAGAGGCTTATAAAATTTTTAGATAAATTTTTTGCAAAAATGATTACATCATGCCTGGCATACCCATGCCACCCATGCCTGGCATGCCACCCATAGGTGCTCCGCCTCCTGCATTATCATCACCAGGCTCTTCAGCTACTAATGCTTCAGTAGTGATTAATAATGAAGCAACGGATGCCGCATCTTGAATTGACGCTCTTACTACTTTAGTAGGATCAATAATTCCTGCTTTTACTAAGTTGCAGTACACATCATTTTGCGCATCATAACCAAAGTCAGGATCATTATTTTCTAAGACCTTATTAGCAACAACAGCACCATCAACACCAGCATTTTCTGCAATTTGTCTAATTGGGGCTTGTAACGCTTTTTTGACGATCGTAATACCAGCATTTTGATCTTCATTAGCGCCTTTAACATTAGCTAAGATTAAAGAAGCCTTTAATAAAGTAGAGCCACCACCTGCTACAACACCTTCTTCTAATGCAGCAATTACTGCACATTTAGCATCTTCCACACGGTCTTTCTTTTCTTTAACTTCAACTTCAGTAGCTCCACCAACTTTTAAAATTGCCACACCTCCTGATAATTTAGCTAATCTTTCTTGAAGCTTTTCTTTATCATAGTCAGAAGTAGATTCTTCAATTTGCGCTTTGATTTGCTTACATCTAGTTTCAATATCAGCATCACTGCCATTACCATCAACTATAGTAGTTTCTTCTTTAGTAATAATAACTCTTCTTGCCGTACCAAGCATTTCTAAAGTAGTTTCTTCTAATTTATGTCCCACTTCTTCAGAAATAACTTGAGCATTAGTTAAAACGCCTAAATCATCTAGCATAGCTTTTCTTCTATCGCCAAAGCCTGGTGCTTTTACTGCACAAATTTTTAAACCACCTCTTAATTTATTAACCACTAATGCAGCAAGAGCTTCACCTTCTACATCTTCAGCAACAATTAATAATGGCCTGCCTGATTGAACTACAGCTTCTAATAAAGCAACGATTTGTTGTAGGTTAGAAATTTTCTTATCTACAATTAAAATATGTGGATTATCTAATTCAACCGTCATTTTTTCTGAATTTGTCACAAAATATGGTGATAAATAACCACGGTCAAAATTCATTCCTTCAACTACATCTACTTCAAAATCTAAACCTTTAGCTTCTTCCACAGTAATTGGGCTGTCTTTACCTACTTTATATATAGCTTCAGCAATTTTTTCACCAATTTCAGCATCTCCATTAGCTGATATTGTAGCTACTTGCGCAACTTCATCTTGTGATGCTACTGTTTTTGATGAGCTTCTGATGTTTTCAATAATTTTGCCTACTGCTAGATCAATTCCTCTTTTAAGATCCATTGGATTCATACCAGCTGCTACTGCTTTACTACCTTCTCTGACTAAAGCTTGAGCTAATACTGTTGAAGTAGTAGTACCATCACCTGCTACATCATTAGTTTTGTTTGCTACTTCCTTAATCATCTGTGCGCCCATATTCTCAAAAGGACATTTAACTTCGATTTCTTTTGCAACAGTAACACCATCTTCAGTGATTTTTGCAGGACCGAATACTTTGGGTAGAATTACATTTCTACCTTTTGGACCTAAAGTTACTTTTACAACGTTAGCTAAAGTATCTACTCCTTTAAGTAGAGACTTTCTTGCTTCATTATCAAATTGAATTATTTTAGCCATTATTTACCTATTAATTATTGTTCAATTGTTGCTAAAATATCTGATTCTTTCATGATGATTAATTCTTCACCATTTACTTTGACTTCAGTACCAGACCATTTAGCAAATAAAATTTTATCGCCAGTTTTAATTTCCAATGGCACAATTGTACCATTTTCTTTTAAAGTTCCATTACCAGCAGCGACTACTTCGCCTTCTTGTGGTTTTTCTTGCGCAGAGTCAGGTAAAATAATTCCTCCGGCAGTTTTTTGCTCAGATTCAGTTCTTCTAACTAAAACTCTATCATATAAAGGTTTAACTACAGACATTTTTTTTCTCGTTAATTAGTTATTTATAAAAAGTTAAGTTTTATATAGTTATGATTTCTAGCAAGTCAAGGACTTAACTGTAATAAAACTATAATAATTCTCTGATATCAGTTAAATAACCAGTAATAGCTGCTGCTGCTGCCATTTCTGGACTCATTAAATGGGTTCTCCCCCCCCTTCCTTGGCGACCTTCGAAATTTCTATTAGAAGTAGAAGCGCATCTCTCACCAGGCTCTAAGCGGTCAGCATTCATTGCTAAGCACATTGAACAACCAGGCTCACGCCAATCAAAGCCAGCTTCTATGAAGATTTTATCTAAACCTTCCTCTTCAGCTTGCATTCTTACTAAACCGGAACCAGGCACAATCATTGCATAAACGCTAGATGTAACTTTCTTGCCCTTGACCAATTTTGCTACCACACGCAAATCCTCAATTCGAGAATTAGTACATGAACCAATAAAAACCTTATCTATTTGAATATCGGTAATTTTAGTACCAGCTGTAAGCCCCATATATTCTAAAGCTCTTTCTTTTGTTTTTATACGCTCTGAATTTGTTGAGACTTTATTTGGGTGTGGAACATAACCAGTAATTTCAACAACATCTTCGGGGCTTGTTCCCCATGTGACTTGTGGAGCCAAAGATTTTGCATCAAGAGATATTTCTTTGTCGAACTTAGCATCAGAATCTGATTTTAATGTCTCCCAATATTCTACAGCCTTATCAAATTCTACCCCTTTTGGCACTAAATTACGGCCTTTCAAATAAGAAAATGTTGTTTTATCTGGAGCAATTAAACCAGCTCTTGCACCCGCTTCAATCGACATGTTACAGATAGTCATCCTTTCTTCTTGGGATAAATCTGTAATGGCCTCACCACAAAATTCTATAACATGGCCAGTTCCACCTGCCGTACCAAGTTCTTTTATAATCGCTAATATTATGTCTTTGGCTGTTAAATATGAAGGTCTTTTTCCAGTTACTTCTACTTTTAGATTTTTAGATTGTTTTTGTCTTAAAGTTTGTGTAGCCATAACATGCTCAACTTCAGATGTACCAATACCAAAAGCCAAGGCACCAAAAGCTCCATGTGTTGAAGTATGGGAGTCTCCACAAACTAAAGTTGTGCCAGGTAATGTAAAGCCTTGCTCAGGACCAATAACGTGAACTATACCTTGCCTGTTATCTGCTAAAGAAAAATATTCTAAATTAAATTCTGCGCAATTTTGTTCTAAGGTCTCAACTTGGATTCTTGATGTTTCATCTTTAATTCCTTCCACCCTTTTTTCTGTAGGAACGTTGTGATCTGCTACCGCCAATATTGTTTCAGGTCTTTTTATGGAACGCTTGCTTAGTCTTAAGCCTTCAAATGCTTGAGGACTAGTTACCTCATGTACTAAATGTTTGTCTATGTAAATTAAAGAACCATTATCATTATCTTCTATAAGATGGCTCTGCCAGATCTTTTCGTATAAGGTTTTTCCCATTCTAATAAAAAAAATATTAATAAGGTTAAATTACAAAGCTAATGCTTCTAAAGCAAGTTAATTTAAATAAGCTGCTTTAGGGCTAAAGCAAAGGCTAGTCTTTTTTGTTGCTTTCCGTATTGTTAGCATCGGTATTTTTTGATTTCGCAGTTGGCTTTTTGAAGAATTCTTTTTTTTCTTTAATTCTAGCAGCCTTACCTCGCAATTTTCTCATGTAATATAATTTTGCTCTTCGAACTATTCCTCTTTTAGTAACTTCAATAGATGCTATTTTAGGAGAATATAAAGGGAATTTTCTTTCTACTCCTTCGCCATTTGAAATTTTTCTAACTGTAAAAGTAGAATTTATTGAATCAGAAGATCTTGCAATACATAATCCCTGGAAAGATTGTAATCTCTCAGTTTTTCCTTCTATAATTTTTACGCCAACTTTTAGAGTGTCTCCTGGGCGGAAATCTGGAATTTCTTTGTTTAGATCTTTAATTTGTTGTTGTTCAAACTTTTTAATTACATCCATTTTTATTACCTTCGTTATCTTTATATAATTGCCACAAATCTGGCCTTTTCTGCTCCGTAGTAAATTTGCTTTCATTTAATCGCCATTCAGAGATTTTCTGGTGATTACCTGAGCGCAAAATTTGAGGAACTTCGTAACCTTGCCAAATTGCTGGTCTTGTATAGTGAGGATATTCCAATAAATTTTCATATTCACTATTAACCGCAAAACTCTCCTCAGTTAGAGAGTCACTGTTACCAAGTACATTGGGTAAAGTTCTGACAACTGCATCAATCAATATTTGTGCAGCTAACTCACCACCTGAAATTACAATATCGCCAATAGAAAATTCTGCAATATTATAATGCTCAATGATGCGTTGATCAATACCCTCAAATCTACCACAGACCAGTAATATATTGTTTTCTTTTGCAAATTCAACTATTTTCTTTTGTTTTAATAATTTGCCCCGCGGAGTTGGGTATAAAATTTTATAATTTTCTGGTTTTTTCTCGGTGATATTATCTATTGCATTTGCTAAAATGTCAGGCCTAAACACCATGCCAGATCCTCCACCATAAGGGACATCATCTACACGTTTATTGACTTTGCTATAATCTCTTAAATTAAAAACTTCTAAATTCCAGATTTGCTTTTTATGAGCCTCACCCAAAATAGAAGAGCCTAATTGGCCAGGAAATAAATCAGGATGTAAAGTAATAATTTTTATTTTCAGCATGTGAACTCTAGATCATATCTGGTCGGTTAAATTTAATCTCATGCTTTTTAAGGTCAATTTCTGGAAAAATTTCATCAGTAAAAGGAAATGCTTCATTTTTACTATTTAGAAAAGCAATAGTTACAATGTCCCCAGCTCCATAATTCGCTACATCACTAACTTCGCCAATAACATTGTTATTTTCTAAAATTTTAGCACCAACTAAGTCAGCATAGTAAAAGCTTTTATCGTTGGTTTTGGGTAAATCTATTTTTTGAATAAGTAAAAACTCATTTTGCAAAGATTTGGCCTGGTCTACATCACTAACTCCTTCTATCTTGGCTATAGCATTATCTGCTTTAAAGCCTCTAAAAGCGACCTCTACTTTATTTTCTGATATAAAGAAATTTTTATATTGTTGTATATTTTTTGTATATAAAAAAAGCTTTACCTCACCTCTAACGCCATGCGTTTTTGTGATTTTAGCAATTTTTATATAATCATTAACAGACAAGGGCTAAATGCTTAAACTATTCAGCTTTCGCTTCCGCTTCAGCTTTCGCTTCAGCTTCTAATTTAGCTTTCTCATCTGCTTCAGCTTTTGCTTTTGCTTCGGCTTCAGCTTTTTCTTTGGCTAATTTGTCAGCTTTAATTTTGTCTCTTTCAGTTTGAGACTTTGGAAAAGAAGCAGGTAAATATTTTTCAACTATTTTAAAGCCGTTATCCCACAAAAATATTGCAACTTTTTCACTTGGAGTTGCGCCTGTTTTTAACCAGTATTCCACTCTATCTTTATCGAAAGTAAATCTTTCTTTATTATCAGAACTTAACAAAGGATTGTATGTGCCGATTTTTTCAATAAAATTTCCATCACGAGGAGCTCTTTGATCGGATACTACCAATCTGTAAAAAGGTTTTTTCTTTGCGCCAGCTCTCGCTAATCTTATTCTAGTTGCCATATTTATTTAAATAGTTAATTAGGGCATTAAAATATATTTCTTGCTGTATAATATGCAAGCAAAAACTGATAATATTTTATTTTGGAATTATATATAGACAAATAACCGTATTTTTTATTATAAATAAGTAAAATTTTTATATGAGTAAATTATGAGCAATGTCAAAGTTAGGTTTGCCCCATCACCAACTGGTATGCTGCATATTGGTTCGGCAAGAACCGCGTTATTTAATTACTTATTTGCACGCCATAATGGGGGGGAATATTTGCTTCGCATAGAAGACACTGATAAAGCTAGATCAACAAAAGAGGCTGAGGCTGAAATTTTAGCTAGTATGAATTGGCTGGGATTAAATGCAGATAAAGAGCCTGTCTACCAGTCAAAAAGAGAGTTAAGGCATAAAGAGGTGGTTGCGCAATTATTAGCAGAGAATAAAGCTTATCACTGCTATGCAACTAAAGAAGAGCTTGATGAGTTACGTGAAGCAGCAATTAAAAATAAACAAAGATTTAAATATGATAATAGGTGGCGTGAGCGAAATCCTAATGAAGCTCCAGCAGGAATTACACCTGTGGTTAGAATTAAAGCTCCATTAGATGGCTATACAAAATTTAATGATCTAGTACAAGGTGAAATAAAAGTTAATAACAAAGAAATAGAAGATTTCATAATTTTAAGAAGTGATGGAACACCTACTTACATGCTGGCGGTAGTTGTAGATGATATTGACATGGCTATTACGCACGTTATAAGGGGAGATGATCATTTAAGTAACACACCAAAGCAAATAATTCTATATAACGCTTTAATTGCAACTTGTCCTGAATTTGCGCATATTCCATTAATCTATGGTGCGGATGGTAAAAAAATGTCGAAAAGACATGGCGCTACAGCTGCTTCAGAATATCAAGAGCTTGGCTATTTGCCAGAAGCAATGCGTAATTATCTTTTAAGATTAGGTTTTTCGCATGGAGATGATGAAATAATTTCTGACGCAGATGCCATAAGCTGGTTTAATTTTACCAACGTAGGTAAGTCTCCAGCTAGATTCGATTTTAAAAAATTAGATAATCTAAATGCACATTATTTAAAACATAAAAACAATGATGAGCTTATGGTTTTTTTAGCTGCGCAATATCCAGATCTTACTGAGTTAGAAAAAAGCAGAATTAATAAATTACTAGATGAAATCAAAGCTAGAGCTAAAAACTTAATAGAGCTCAAACATGCTATTTTATTTTTACGAGAAAATTTTGGAGAAAGGCTAACGCTAACAGATAAGGCGCAAAAAGATATAGCTAAGCTAGTAGATCAGCAAATAAAAATCATTGATTTTTATAAGGAAATAGATAGTTTTAAACATGATAATTTATACGAAAAAACAAAAATATTTGCAGAGCAAGAAGATATAAAGCTTAAATTTATAGCAGCTTTTTTAAGAGCGAAGCTTACAGGCTCCCATGTTTCTCCTAGTATATTTGAGATTATGGAGTTGCTAGAAAAAGATGAGGTGTTAAAAAGACTTAGCATGTAATATTATTTAAATAATACGCATAGCTCTTCAAGTTTTTTGTAAAAAAAATATAATCATGTAATTTAGTTAGAGGAAAAAACTAATGATAAAAGTTAAAAATTTGGCCATAGCTTTTCAAGGTCAGCAGATTTTTCAAGATGTAAATATTCATTTTAACCCAGGTGAAAAAGTAGGTCTAATTGGTAGAAATGGTAGTGGAAAATCTACATTTCTAAAAATTATGTTAGGTATGCAAGAAGCAGATCTTGGTTCAGTAGAACTATCCAATAATTATAGAATTGGTTACTTAGAACAACATCTTAGCTTTTCACATGATACCGTAATGGCTGAGGTGGCAAGTGTTTTGCCAGAAGAGCGTGCTTATGAAGAATGGAAAGGAGAGATGATTTTGCAAGGGCTTGGTTTTAGCACTGAAGATTTGCAAAAAGACCCCAAAGAATTTTCAGGGGGCTTTCAAGTGAAAATAAATTTAGCTAAATTGTTATTAGATGAGCCTAATCTGTTGTTATTAGATGAACCAACAAATTATCTGGATATTCACTCAACCAAGTGGTTGAAAAAATTTCTGCAGGATTGGGATGGTGAATTAATTTTAATAACACATGACCGTGCTTTCATGGATAGCATTATTACGCATACATTAAATATTCATAGGGGGCAATTCAGAAAGATCGCAGGTAATACAAAAAAAATCAAAGAGCAAATAGCACAAGAAGAAGAGATTTACGAAAAAACTAGGGTTAATCAAGAAAAAGAACGGCAAAAAACTCAAGAATGGATAGATCGTTTTAAATCTAAAGCAAGTCAGGCTAGTAGGGCTCAGTCAAAAATGAAAGCCTTAGAAAAACAAGGCGTAATGGAAAGATTAGGTGATGTAGAAACCTTAGAATTCAAATTTAATTACAAATTATATGAAAGCAAAGAAAGTTTAATTAAAGTTAATAATTTATCTTTTGGTTATACAGAAAAAGATGTTTTAATCAAGAATTTGGGCTTTTCGGTTAATAAAGGCGATAAAATTTGTGTTATTGGCAAGAATGGTAAAGGTAAATCAACTTTACTCAAGCTTTTAGCCAAAGAAATAGAGGCTAATGATAATTCTGTGTTATATCATGATAAAACTAAAATTGGTTATTTTGGTCAAATGAATATCGAGCGTTTAAACCCCAATTTATCAGTTTGCGAGGAAATTCAAACTAGTGACTCCAAAGCGCCAATAGGAAATATAAGGCGAGTTTGTTCAAATGTTATGTTTTCTGGAGATTCTGCTCATAAGAAAATCTCAGTGTTATCAGGTGGTGAGAAAAGCAGGGTGATGCTTGGTAAAATTTTATTGCAATCTGTTAATTTGTTGTTTTTAGACGAACCTACAAATCATCTAGATATGGAATCAGCGGAAGCCTTAATGAGCGCTGTAAATAATTTTGAAGGGGCGGTAGTTATGGTTACGCATGATGAAAGTTTTTTAAAGAAGATAGCAAATAAACTAATCATTTATGATAATGGCAGAGTGTTTATGCATGATGATGAATATAAGCACTTCCTTAAGAAGGTTGGCTGGCAAGATGTTTAAGCGTAGTTAGATTCATATTGTAGTGAAATTATTTTTATATTAATGAAGAAATTAACAAAATTATTAGCAATAGTTAGCTGGGTATGTGCTATTTATTTGTTAATTATGTTTTTTAATTTAAAAAAAACTTTAAATTTTGAACAACAAGCCTTAGTTACCCCTATTATCACTTATGTTAAAAGCACTTCATTAGATGATGAGGAGAAAGCATTTATTAAAAAAATTAATCCATTTGGCATATTACTTAATAGTGAAAATATAGCGTCTAAAGCGCAGATAAAAACATTAATTAGGGAGTTGAAGTTATTATTTCCAGGACGAAAATTATATGTTGCTATAGATCAAGAAGGTGGTCAGGTAGACAGATTAAAAAAGATTTTTGCAAAAGATAAGCTCTTAAAAGAAGCATCATATTATGGTGCTATAGCAGAATATGATTTAGTGCAGGCTAAAAGAGAGCTTTATCGAGATAGTAAATTTACAGCAGAAATATTAGCTGATTTAGGGTTTGATATTAATTTGGCACCTATGGTAGATTTGACATTTTTTAAAAATTCTTCAGTAAAAGGAGTGAAGAAAAGTTGGGCTGCAACTGAAGCAAGATCATATAGTAGTGAAGTACGCATAGTAGTAGAATTAGCCACCGTTTTTATAAAAGCTATGCATGAAGTAGGTATTATAACAGTAGTCAAACATATACCTGGCTTAGGCAGAGCTTTTGAGGATAGTCATAATGGTGAAGCAATTATTGAAGCGGGCTATTTAGATTTGCTGGAAAAGGACTTTCTAGTTTTTAAAGCTTTAGCAAAAATAGCTAAAATGGCTATGGTGTCACATGGTACTTATAGTGCGATCGACCCATTACCTGCAACTTTTTCAAAGAAAATTATTAAAGATGTAATAAAAAGAGAGATCCAGTTCAATGGGTTGCTAATATCGGATGCACTTAATATGCAGGCAATATCTAATTACAAATTAGAAGATAGAGTTAAAAAATCATTAGCCGCAGGGGTTGATATTGTGATACCAAATTATGTTTCTAGAATAGTCGCGATTAAGGCTGTTAAGGCAATAAAAGAAGAAAATCTTAAAAAATTTAATCAAAAATTAGTTGCTTTAGGGTACTTAAATTAGTGTTATTTGACGCCGGCTAGAGTTTTATATAGCCTTTTCTAAATACGATACTTAGAAAAAAAATGCTAACCTCAAATGTGTAAAGTTAATTTAGTAGATGTGTAAATAATAGAGAAAAGTTAGCGAAGGGTAAAATGTTGAAACTAAACTTTACTCCATATAATTTTTGTTTAATGTTTTGTTTCTATTAATTAGCAAGCTTTCTAGTAATGCATAAGAGCACAGGAAGTATGCTGTTTAATTGGTATAGAAAAAATTATGATACAAAATTGAGGCAAGTGGCTTTATACTAAAAGCAACGGTAGTTAAAATAATAGAAAATTTTAGTTAGGGATTTAAAAGAAAGAGAAGATTTATGACTTTAAAGAAAATTATTAACAATGCACTAATACAATTAATTTTATTGCCCATAAAGTTCTATCGTTATTTTATTTCACCATTATATAGTGCTAATTGTCGTTTTATCCCAACCTGCTCCACTTACGCTTTAGAGGCGTTAAAAACACATGGAATTTTTTATGGCAGCTATTTAGTGGTAAAAAGACTTTTTAAATGCCACCCTTTTGGTGGATGCCATGGCTATGACCCCGTACCAGCCAAAAAACCCAACTTAATTAAAAAGTAAAATTAGCGTAATTTAATTACAGAAGATCAGCTATCTTGACCAAGCCTAGAAAAAAGAGTAACATAAAAGTTAAGTTATAGGTTTAACATGAGGTAGAGAGATATGTATAAAGCTAATTTAATCGGTATAATAGCTCCTATTGGTTGGTCAATGATACCTATATTGTTTTTCTTCCTGCAGCCATTTAATTCAATATTTGCTACAGCCTTAATATTTTTATTTTTCTTTCTGATAGACTTTGTCAGACAATTAATATTTGGTAAAATTATAAACCCTTTTGCTATTTCTATAGGTTATTATTTAACTGGCACTCTTGGCATGGCTATATTCTACATTTGCTATTTTATGGCATTAACCATGGCTCCTATTATAGCAGTTTTTTTGATTTCATATTTAAGTGGTGTACTTAAGATATTTTATGCAAAATTATTTTATAATTTACCTATAGAGCGGAAGCATATAATAGCTGCCATTTTCAATGTTGCAGCTGTTATACTAGTCGCCATTAACAAAAAGTCAGAAAGTTTTGAGTTAGAACATTTATGGGGCTATTTCTTAGCTTTTATAGCAGCTAATAGTTATGCATTATATAGTGTAGGCAAGAAAAGATATAATAACATATCTATCGATTACATTATGTATAGCGCTTTATTATCTTCTTTAATTGCTTTTGTTGCATATTTTCTTCTCGGTGGTAATTTTACAGTAG
>JABIRX010000025.1 GCA_018667735.1 Alphaproteobacteria bacterium
AAATATTGCCAAAATTTAAACCTAATATAAAGCAAGCAAAAGCGGCATTAGAAAGATAATATTGCTTGAGCTATAAATGCAGCATAACTAACCTTAGCAGTTAAAATTTACCCTATGCTCTCCTTTGATTTGGCTAAAAATCGCTTAGGTTATGGTGGTGGCTTTTACGACCGTAGTTTCAAAATTTATCATAATGCACTGAAAATTAGTGTCGCTTACGCGGTAAGCCAAGCTGATTTGGTCGTAACAGATTGTAATGATGTAAGCTTAGATTATATTGTTACGGAACAGCAGGTTATTAGTTGATTTTTTCTTAGCTTAAAAAATAAATATTGCCAAAATTTAAACCTAATATAAAGCAAGCAAAAGCGGCATTAGAAAGATAATATTGCTTGAGCTATAAATGCAGCATAACTAACCTTAGCAGTTAAAATTTACCCTATGCTAGAGCTTTGCTTTAACTAAAATCACTTAGCTTATGGTGGTGATTTTTACGAGCTTGGTTGAAAAGTAACAAAAACAAGCTTAAAAGCCAGACAGTTAGTGCAGCGCGTAAGGTTGAGCAGATTGTAATGATGCTAGCTTAATTATAATTATGGAATAACAGTTTCTAAGAATCGCTACTATCAAGAGAAAGCTTTGACTTTCTTGATTTTCTTCTTCTTTTACCAACCCTTCTTTTGCTAACAATATCTCTGTCTACTTCTATTCTTCTTTCGATATATTCGGTAAGTAAGGTGCTTAATTCCTCTTGTTGCTCACGAAAAAAGTGATCAGCTTCTTCTATAACATGATAATCAATTTCAATGTTCTTTTGTGCTGCTAATTTATCTGCTAATTTAGCTGGGTACTCTTCTGGAACAATTGAATCTTTGTTACCTTGCACAATTAAACCAGACGCTGTACATGGTGCTAAAAACGAAAAGTCGTAATTATTTGCCGGAGGTGAAATAGAAACAAAACCCATTATTTCAGGACGCCTCATCAATAATTGCATTGCAACCCAAGCACCGAACGAAAAGCCACCAATCCAAAATATATTAGAATTTGGATTTTGTGCTTGAAGCCAGTCCATCGCTGTCGTTGCATCAGATAGCTCGCCAATCCCATCATCGTATTTGCCCTGTGATTTGCCTACACCTCTAAAGTTAAAGCGTAAAACAGAAAAGCCATTATCAACAAAGCTTTTAAATAAATTATATGAAACCTTATTATTCATTGTGCCACCATGTAATGGGTGCGGGTGAAGAACTAGTGCAACTGGTGCCTTGGGCTCGTTACTATGGTAATATCTACCTTCTAACCTGCCTTCAGGACCATTAAAAATAATTTCTGGCATTTAATCTAACAATAATATTAATTGGTAAGTAATAGTTGACTCTAGAGGTCAATTATTTTACACTACAGCAAAATTTATAGTAAGCATTAGCTAAAGTCAACATGTTACTAACTACCAAGGGAAGATATGCGGTTATGGCCATGGTTGATTTGGCCCAACAAATTGAGTCCGAAAAGCCCGCTAAAGTGCAAGAAATTGCAAAGAGGCAAGAAATTTCGCTTAGTTATTTGGAGCAAATTTTCAATAAGCTGAAAAATGCCAAAATTATAACGGCAATAAGAGGTCCTGGTGGTGGTTATGTGTTGGGTGAAGTGGCAGAGAAAATTTATGTTTCTGAGGTTATCAAAGCGGTAGCTGAGCCAATTAAATTCACAAGATGCAAAGCAGATGAATCATGCGTTGCCAATTCTAGTAAATGTAAAACGCACATTTTATGGCGTGGCTTAGAAAATAAAGTTGAAGGTTACCTAGCTAACATTACTATAGCTGATATTTGTAAAGGTAAATTAAAGTAATATGACTAAGTTAAAAACACCAATATATTTAGATTATCAATCAACCACACCTACGGATCCAAGGGTTGTTGACGAGATGCTACCTTATTTTGCCGATAAGTTTGGCAATCCTCATTCAAGAAGTCATGCTTATGGCTGGGTTGCGGAAGAGGCTTCAGAAATTGCTAGAGAAAATATAGCGGATTTGATTAACGCAACTAGCAAAGAAATAATTTTTACTTCTGGTGCAACTGAATCTAATAACTTGGCAATTAAAGGTTTAGCTAGATTTCATAAAGATAAAAAAAACCATATTATCACAGCGGTAACTGAGCATAAATGTGTTTTAGACTCTTGTCGTAATCTTGAAAGCGAGGGTTTTAAAATTACCTACTTAAAAGTAGGTGAAAATGGCTTGATTTCAATAGAGCAACTACAGGAAGCAATTACAGCTAAAACTTTGTTAGTATCAATTATGACTGCTAATAATGAAATTGGTGTTTTGCAGCCCATCAAGCAAATTGGTGAGATTTGTAAAGCAAATAATGTCTATTTTCACACTGACGCGGCTCAAGCATTTGGTAAAATAAAAATGGATGTGGATGAATTAAATATAGATCTAATGAGCATCTCAGGTCACAAGATTTATGGTCCTAAAGGTATAGGAGCTTTATATGTGAGAAGAAAGCCTAGAGTTAGATTGCAGTCTTTAATTAGTGGTGGTGGTCAAGAAAGAGGCTTTAGGTCTGGTACATTAGCAACGCCTTTGGTGGTGGGTTTAGGTAAGGCTGCAGCCCTTGCCAAATTAGAGATGGAAGAAAACGAAGCTCATATTAGAAGATTAACAAAAAAGTTACAAGATGGCTTAAATAAGAACATTCCTGATTTATATCTTAATGGCGATGTTAATGAGCGAATCTATGGTAATTTGAATCTGAGCTTTGCATATATAGAAGGAGAGTCAATGATTATGGCGATTAAAGATTTGGCAGTGTCTTCTGGTTCTGCTTGTACTTCAGCTTCTTTAGAGCCCTCATATGTATTAAAAGCTATTGGTGTAAGTGAAGAGCTTGCACACACTTCAATTCGTTTTGGAATTGGAAAATTTACAACAGATGAAGAAATAGATTATGCGATTGAAGTTATTAGTAACTCAGTTGCAAAATTAAGGGAGCTAAGCCCATTATGGGAAATGGCACAAGAGGGAGTAGATATAAATTCAATTGAATGGTCAACACATTAAATAGGTAAAATTATGGCTTATAGTAAAGAGTTAATGGAACATTATAATCATCCTAAGAACGTTGGTTCTTTAGATAAAACCAGTCCAGATGTTGGAACTGGTTTAGTCGGTGCACCAGCTTGCGGAGATGTAATGAAGTTACAAATAAAAGTAAATAATGAAACAGGAGTGATTGAGGATGCTAAATTTAAAACTTTTGGCTGTGGTTCAGCAATTGCATCAAGTTCATTAGTAACGGAATTAGTTAAGGGTAAGTCTGTTAGCGAAGCAACAGAGATTAAAAACACTGATATAGCAAAGGAATTATCATTGCCACCTGTTAAAATTCACTGCTCTGTTCTAGCTGAAGATGCTATTAAAGCGGCAGTAAAAGATTATCAGGACAAAAAATCACACAATGCCTAAAAAAGCTCAAGATTTTACTAACAGAAAAGTAGATTATCTCAAAGTTAGTGAGGCGGCTATTAAAGCAATAGAAAATAAAATTTCTGCTAAAGAAGATTGCTTTGGGATTAAGGTAGGTATTAAAACTAGGGGATGCTCTGGTATGGCTTATAATATTGAATATGCGACCAAGGATACAGTTACTGAATATGATGAGCTGGTTGATCATAAAGATGTAGATATTTTTGTTGATCCAAAAATTTCCTTATTTTTATTTAATACAGAATTAGATTTTGTCGAAAAGAAAACAGATGCTGGCTTGGTTGTGGAGTCTGGTTTTGTGTTTAACAACCCAAATGAAGCTGGGCGCTGTGGTTGTGGAGAATCATTTTATGTCTGATTTATTCGCTTGTTATAACTGTAAAAACCAGCATGAAATAGGCTCTTTATTTTGCATAAAATGTAATTATATTCAGCCAATTACTAGAAATGATTATTTTGCTGTACTAGATATTAAAGCTGAGTTTTGGCTAGATTTAGAAGAGTTAGAGTTTAATTATTTAAAGCTACAGCAATTGGTTCACCCAGATAAATTTGTAACTAAAAGTAAACCAGAACAGATTTTAGCTTTAAAGCACAGTGTTTTGCTCAATAACGCTTATGAAACATTAAAAGATAATTTAAGCAGAAGTGAGTATTTGTTAGCACAAAATAAGCTTTTTGTAAATCAGGGCGAGGGTAATAATATTAATCCAGATCTAGAATTGTTAGAAGAAATAATGGACTTTAGAACTATTTTAGCTGATGCAGAGAAGTTAGCAGAGGTAAAAAATTTAGCTGATTTAAATAATGAAAATAAGCAAGATACTATTGATAAAATCAAAAAATATTTTACGCTTAAAAATTATGAAAATGCAGCAAGAGAAACTATTAAATTAAGATATTTAGATAAAATTACTTTAGATATAGAACTAAAATTAACTATGTTAACATTATGAATTTAATTAATATTGCAGAACAAGAAGAGCATAAATTAGCAGCGCCTAAACAAGCTATAGGTATAGATTTGGGTACTACTAATTCGTTAGTAGCTTATGTTAATCAGGAGAAAATAGAAATAATTCAGGATAAAAACGAGTCTAGGGAAATTAAATCAGTTATTTCCTTAAATGAAAATGGTGAATATGAGGCTGGTAATGAAAAAGCGCAAGATAAAATAGTTTCAGTCAAAAGATTGCTTGGTAAATCATATGATGATTTAGATGAAAAACTTAAGGGCTATAATTATCAATTTGCAACTGAAGGTAAAGATAATAGAACTATAGAATTAGCTTTAGGAAAGGGTATTAATGCAGTAGAAGCATCAGCTGTCATCTTAAAAGCATTGCTAAAAAGAGCGCAATATAAATTGGGTAATGAGGTTAATCAAGCGGTAATTACAGTGCCTGCTTATTTTGATGACGCCGCAAGGCATGCAACTATTGCAGCCGCTGAACTTGCTGGTATCGAAGTGCTAAGATTAATCAATGAGCCAACTGCAGCAGCTCTTGCTTATGGTCTAGATAATAGTGTAGAGGGCTATTATGTTGTTTATGATTTTGGTGGTGGTACTTTTGATTTGTCAATTTTAAAGATGCAAAAAGGTGTTTTTAAAGTAATTGCAACTAGAGGAGATAATTTTTTAGGAGGGGATGATATAGATATTGCTGTAGCGGATTATTTTAGAGCGAATTTTAATGTAGAAAAACACGAAGCATTAGAATTAGCTAGAGAAGCAAAAGAATCTTTAACTAAGGAAGGGCAATTTAGGCAGCGTGATATTATATTAGATAGAGAAAAATTTAATCAAATTATCAAGCCAATAATAGCTAAAACTATTAAGTTGTTAGAATTATGCTTAATAGATGCAAAGCTGAGTACAACAGAAATAGCAGAAATAATTTTAGTTGGAGGCTCAACAAAAATTTTGGCTGTAAAAAATGCATTAACAGAATTATTTGCAAAAAAACCATTAACTAACATAGATCCAGATATTATAGTTGCGGAAGGCGCAGCTTTACAGGCTGAGCATTTGACCAAAGGAACTGGAAATTTGCTGATAGATATAACCCCATTATCTTTGGGTTTAGAAACTATGGGTGGAGTAGTTGAGAAAATTATACCACGAAATAGTACCATACCTATAGAAAAAGAGCAGGAATTTACCACACATAAGGATAATCAGACAGCAATGAAGATTCATATTGTGCAAGGTGAAAGAGAGCTAGCTGAGCAAAATCGTTCACTTGCTTATTTTGAGCTTAAAAATATTCCGCAAATGAAAGCAGGTGAGCCTAGAGTTAAAATTAAATTTAAAATAGATATGGATGGAGTTTTACTGGTTTCGGCGACTGAGCTAAAAACAGGGGTAATACAAGAGGTAGAAGTAAAACCATCTTATGGGCTTAATATGGCTGAATTGCAAAAAATGCTTAAAGCCAGTATGGAAAATGCGAAAGCTGATATGTTAGATAGATTAATCGCTAAAAATCTGGTTGCATTAGAATCTCACCATGATCAGATTTTAGACGTAATTCATGATGAGGATTATAATTTTAGCAAAGAGCGAAAAATTGAGGCTGAGAATTTTTGTAAAGAAATAAATTTACATAAGGTCGCGCTCACAGAAAAAAACAATGCGCTGGAAATTGAAAAACTGCAAAAAAAAGCCAAGGAATATCTGAATCAATTATGTTTAGACAAAATAAATATGATTACTTCAGCAATAGCGGGAAAAACTATTGCAGAAATGAATAATCTATTGCAAAATAAAGAATAACTAAAATATATTAAATATGCCTAAAGTAATTTTTGTTGAAAATGGTGAGAAAAAAGAAATAGAAGCTGAGAATGGCTTGTCACTTTTGGAGATAGCTCACAATAATAACATAGATTTAGAAGGAGCTTGTGAAGGCTCTTTAGCTTGCTCAACTTGCCATGTTATTGTAAGTGACAAATATTTTAGTCAATTAGCTGAAGCATCAGAAGAAGAAGAAGACATGTTGGATTTAGCTTTTGGGGTAACTCACACTTCAAGGCTTGGTTGTCAAATTATTATGAGCGATGAGTTAGATGGTATTGAATTAATTGTACCTAGTGAAACCAGAAATATTAGTAGTTAAATGAATAAGAAATTAATTATATCAATAGCTGTAACAATATTTATTCTAATCATTGGAGCGGCTTCTTTATATGTGGTAAATAAGAAAATAGAAAAAACAATAGTTACCACTATTAATGATAACATAAAAAGAATAGAGCCAGACGCAAAATTTCAATTTTCTGAAATGACGAGAGAAGGGTTCTTAAAGCCTGCTTCTGTTAGCTTTACAGATGCAGACTTAATTTTTACTCATCACAACCTAAATAGTGAAAAAATAATTATTAGCTTAAAGGATAATCAAGCCCAAAATATTACTTTGAAGAATTTGATCATTAACATAAAAGTGAAAGCTGAAAATACTGACGGATTATTTCATACTATATCGCTAAATGAAGAATCTACTATAGACATTGTAGCAAATGATTATTCTAGTAAATATAACTTTAATATTCCCAATATTGTACATTATGCCAAGCTAGAAAAAAAGCATGTTATTGAATTTAAAGAAAAGGCGGAGCTGTTATTAGAATATGATATAGTAAATAAGCTAAAAGAAATAAGATATAAAGATAAAGGTCTAGATATTTTTAAAGAGGAAGTCAGCGAAGATAATTTAATTGCCACTTCTGATAATAATCATATTTTTATTTCAAGAGCTGAAAATGAAAATAAATATTTATATGATATTAACATATTAAGTGACAATACTAGTATAGTGACTGAGGAGGAGATTGAAACTGCTCTAGAAAATTCTTTACTTGGCTTTTCTTTTCAGGGAGAGTTTCAAATTAATAAACCTGATAAACAAACTGAAAAAATACTTTATATAGATTTGATGCAATTAAATTTATATGGTTTTAATGTTGAGATTTTTGGAAAAATATTACAAAGCATAAAGAGTCCTATACCCTCTGGCGAGCTAGATATATTGTTTCATGACTATAAGTTATTAATTAACAGTTACTTTGATATTGATAATGAAAGCATTCCTTCACTTCCAATAGGAGAAATGCATGATTTTGATTTTGACAGAGGTCAAATATTAGATTTCTTAAATAAGCTAAATAAAACAAATTCAGATATTTTAGCCTTAAGAATAAGAAGGTCTGAGCAGGGCGCACCAACTATGAATGAAATGCAAATAAAAGAGATTATAGAATTATACCAGAACTCAATGCTAGTAAATACAGAAGAATCTGCCGAGGATCAAGAATTAACGGTAGATGATGCAGAATCATCTAAACAAGATGAAGAAGCAGAAAGGAAATTACCTAACTAACTTACTAGTAAAGTTTTTTGCTAGTAAAAAATGCCTAAATTGTAGTGCAATAAATCTTGAAGCCAATTTGTTATGTTATAACTGCTGGAATGGCTTAAACTTTAATCAAGCACAAGGGTATTATAATGATATTCACTATATTTTTGAGCTTGCAAATAAAGGTGAAGAGTTAATCTATAAAAACAAATATGGTAAAGATAATTATTTAAATA
>JABIRX010000026.1 GCA_018667735.1 Alphaproteobacteria bacterium
AATATATAAAGGCTTTGCTCCATGATTCATAGCCTGATTTACCTCTGCTCTGTTATCTAGTAATAGCTTTGCTACAGCGAGTTCACCATTTTCTGCTGCTACATATAAAGGCGTTTTGCCATCCATATGCGCTATATTTACATCTGCACTATTTTCTATTAATGCTTTTACTATATCACCACGCCTTTTTTGAGCTGCAATCCATAAAGGCGTTGCTCCATCATCTGTTCTAGCCTTATTTACCTCTGCACCAGCTGCAATAGCCTGTTCTACAGCGGTAATGTCGCCTTTTTTAACCGCATTAGAAAGCAGTGCGTCTAATGATATAGAAGAGCCATCATTCGTTACTTGAGATAGGCTAATAATTGGCTTTTTAGAAGTAGGGCTTAAATGATCATTACCTGTAAAATCTGCAGAAACTTTGGTTAAAGGTTTGTTTCTTTGTGTGTTAAATTCTGTTGCTCTTGCGCTTGCAAGCGCAGTTAATGCTAGCTTAAATATTTTCATAACACCCTAAATTTACAATTAATTAGATATTATAACATATTTTATGCTATTCGTGAAGTTACTTTATATAATATGAATAAAAAAGCGTATTTAATTAAAATAACTATTTAAAAAAATCTTTAAATTTATCAAACACTCCCTTAGCTGTTGGGGATAACTCCAAATCTTGATCTAATTCTGTAAGTAGAGATTTTTGTTTAGCCGTTAATTTATCTGGAATCTCAATATTTGCCGTTATATACATGTCGCCCTTTAAAGCTGAGTTCATCATAGGCATGCCTTCGTTTTTTAATCTAAATTTATTGCCATGTTGCGTTCCAGCTGGAATTCTTAATTCAAGTTTGCTACCTGAAATAGTTGGTATTTCAATAGAACCTCCAAGTGCTGCTGTTGTAAATTTAATTGGTATTGCGCATTTTATATTACTACCATCGCGTACAAAGAACTTATGATTTTTAATATTAACAAAAATATATAAGTCACCTGATCTTGCCCCTCTTAAACCTGCCTCTCCTTCATTTTCAAGTCTAATTCTTGTGCCATTATCAACACCTTTAGGTATTTTTACTTTTAGTTTTTTGTTTTGGTTCACTCGGCCTGAACCATGACATGTAATACATGGGTCTTTGATAATTTGCCCAGTGCCTCTACAATTAGAGCAGCTTTGCTCAACCACAAAAAAACCTTGTTGCGCTCTAACTCTACCTGTTCCTTTACATACTCCACAATTAGATGGACGAGACTTTGAGCTAGAACCAGTGGCGTCACATTTACCACATGCTTGGTTTACAGAAAAAGAAATTTCTTTTACTGAGCCTTTAAAAGCCTCCTCTAATGAAATTTCAATATTGTAACGCAAATCAGAGCCACTATTATCAACTTCGCTGGCTCTATTGTTTGATGACCCTGATGCTTCACTAAAGAAATCACTGAAAATGTCACTGAAATTCATGCCGCCGCCACCAAAGCCACCAGAAGATGATCCTCCAAAATTATTGGAATCAGTAGTACCATAATTATCGTACTGATTTCGTTTTTGGGGGTTCTTTAAGATCTCATAAGCATTATTAGCTTCTTTAAACTTTTTCTCCGCCGCTTTATCTCCAGGGTTTTTATCTGGATGAAATTTCATAGCTTGCTTGCGGTAGGCCTTTTTAATTTCAGCCTCCGAAGCATCTTTGCTAATTCCTAATATATTGTAATAATCTGTAGACATTAAGAATTTTTACGTTGTTGATCGTCATTATTGCCTGAATCATCTTCATCGACGGTTTTAAAGTCACCATCAACTACATTTTCATCGGCATCATTTGCTGCTTTAGGATCTGCATTATCTTCACCACTAGCTGAGGCAGCATTTTGCTCTTCTGCAGCTTGCTTATACATAATTTCACCTAACTTCATAGAAGCCTGAGTTAATTCTTCAGTTTTAGCTTTGATATCTTCAGCTTTTGGCTCGCTAGATTCTAATAATTCTTTTAATGAGGCTAGTTTATTCTCAATGTCAGATTTAGTATCAGCATCAACTTTGTCACCATGCTCTTTTAAAGATTTTTCAGTAGAATAAAGCAATGTGTCAGCTTGGTTTCTAGCTTCTACAGATTCTTTTTTGGCTTTGTCTTTATCAGCGTTAAGCTCAGCATCTTTAACCATTTTCTCAATATCTGCGTCAGATAAGCCACCAGATGCTTGAATAGTAATTTTTTGTTCCTTACCAGTAGCTTTGTCAGTAGCAGAAACATTTACAATACCATTTGCATCTATATCAAAAGATACTTCAATTTGAGGCATTCCTCTAGGCGCTGGTGCCACTCCTTCTAGATTAAATTGACCTAGTAATTTATTGTCACTAGCCATTCCTCTTTCTCCTTGGAAAACTCTAATTGTAACCGCAGTTTGATTATCTTCTGCAGTAGAGAAAACCTGGCTTTTGGTAGTTGGAATAGTAGTGTTTTTTTCGATGATTTTAGTCATAACTCCTCCCATAGTCTCAAGACCTAGTGATAATGGTGTTACATCTAATAATAATAAATCCTTAACATCACCTTGTAATACTCCAGCTTGAACCGCTGCACCTAAGGCTACTACTTCATCAGGGTTAACCCCTTTATGCGGTTCTTTACCAAAGAAATCTTGTACTTTCTCTTGTACTTTTGGCATTCTAGTCATACCACCAACTAAGATAACTTCCGCAATCTCATTTTTGTCAATTTCAGCATCTTGTAATGCTTTCTTGCATGGTTCTATAGTACGCAGAATTAATTCTTCAACTAGTTGCTCTAATTTAGCCCTAGTTAGTTTGATATTTAAATGCTTAGGACCAGTGCTATCTGCAGTTATATATGGTAAATTAATATCAGTTTCTTGTGATGATGACAATTCTATCTTAGCTTTTTCAGCTGCTTCTTTTAATCTTTGCAAAGCTAGAGGGTCTTGCTTTAAATCAAAGCCCTGCTCTTTTTTAAATTCATCAATTAAGTAATTTAAAATGCGCATATCGAAATCTTCACCACCTAAGAATGTATCACCATTAGTAGCTTTTACTTCAAATACACCATCACCAATTTCTAAAATGGAAACGTCAAATGTACCACCACCAAGGTCGTACACAACAATGGTTTTACCTTCATTTTTATCTAAGCCATAAGCTAATGCTGCGGCAGTAGGCTCATTTATGATTCTTTCAACATGGAGACCGGCTATTTTTCCAGCATCTTTTGTTGCTTGTCTTTGAGCGTCATTAAAGTAAGCAGGTACAGTGATTACCGCTTTCTCTACATTTTCACCTAAGAAACTTTCTGCAGTTTCTTTCATCTTTCTTAAGATACTCGCACTAATTTGGCTTGGTGAATGGTTTTTCTTTCTTGCTTCTACCCATGCATCACCATTAGGCGCTTTAACTATTTTGTATGGAACAATTTTTTGATCTTTTTCAGTTAATGGATCATCATAACGACGCCCGATTAATCTTTTAACTGCGAAGATTGTGTTTTCTGGATTAGTTACAGCTTGTCTTTTAGCTGGAGCTCCTACTAACTCTTCCTTATCTGTGAAAGCTACAATTGAAGGAGTAGTTCTAGCTCCTTCTGCATTTTCTATTATTTTGGGATCAGAACCATCCATTACTGCAATGCATGAATTTGTAGTTCCTAAATCAATTCCTATAATTTTAGCCATTATTTACCTGTTCGATTAAATGTTTGATAGTGATATAATTACTTAGTTATTAATTTCAAGGTTTTGTATTAATATTTTTTTATTATACATCACTTATATTAGTATTATGGAGCGGGTGAAGGGATTCGAACCCTCGACCTCAACCTTGGCAAGGTTGCGCTCTACCACTGAGCTACACCCGCGATGGGGTCATCAGAATATCTTCATTATTAGTAATAAGTCAATTATTTTCTCTATTTTCTTTGCATAAAGACGCTTGTTTTTTTAATTTTATTCAATTGCAATTTGCCAAAGAGCTTGATATCTTGGGGTTAATTACAATATTAAATTTTATGTTTAAAAAAATAGCCGCTTATCTTTTGGTCTCTGTAGTGACAGTAATTTTAACTTTGTCAGTATCAGGTGAAGCTAGTAAAAATAGTCTGCCTAATTTGCTTACGCGTAGTAACGACGTTAATCATGAGCAATTAATGAAGAAAATCATAAACATAACAAAGAAAAATTATGTTGAGGAAATAGAAGAGGATAAATTATATTATTCAGCATATGATGGCATGCTTAGATCTCTAGATCCTCATTCAGGCTTTCTAAATCCAGATGATTTCAAAGAAATGCATGTGCAAACTAGTGGTGAGTTTGGCGGAGTTGGCATTGAAATAACCATGGATCAAGGCTTATTAAAAGTGGTTTCCCCAATAGATGACACCCCCGCTTTCAAAGCTGGGCTCCAGCCAGCTGATTATATTACTATGATAAATAAGGAGTCAGTTAGAGACCTAAATATTAATCAAGCAGTACAAAGAATTAGAGGACCAAAGGGTAGTGATGTAGTGCTTACTATAGTGAGAAAAGGAGAAAGTGAACCACTTGATTTTACGCTAACCAGAGACACAATAAAAATAGCCTCAGTTAAATCTAAGCAAATTATTGATGATATTGGTTATTTTAGGGTTACTTCTTTTTCTAAAAATACTACAATCAATTTAGAGTCTCAATATAAAAAATTAGCCAGTAAAATGTCTACAAATTTGAAGGGCATAGTATTAGATTTGCGTAACAATCCTGGCGGCTTACTAGACCAAGCAATAGGTATAAGTGAGCTATTTCTGGATGGAGGTGTGGTAGTTTCAACTAAAGGCAGGCAGCGTAACTCCGAAGAAGTATTCAATGCCTCTAGTGGAGATATTACCAAAGGTTTACCCATAGTTGTATTAATCAATCAGGGCTCAGCTTCTGCATCAGAAATAGTTTCAGGCGCGCTGCAAGATCACAAAAGAGCTGTGGTAATGGGTGTAAAATCTTTCGGAAAAGGCTCAGTGCAAACCGTAGTTCCACTTGGTACAAATTTGGGTATGCGCATTACCACTTCTAAATATTATACCCCGTCAGGCAATTCAATACAGGCTAAGGGCATAATTCCAGATATAGAAGTAGAGCAAACAAAAATTAAGATAAATGACAATGAATATATTTCTGAAGCTAATTTAAAAGGACATTTAGCAGAGCAAAAAAGTAAAGATGAAGCTAGAACTAATCAAGAAAAGCTAAATGAGCTTTATGAAGAAGATTATCAATTAGCCAGAGCTGTAGATTTATTACATGCTTTATCTGTACTTAAATAAGTGATTGTTTTAAGAAAAGACAATCCCTATAAAGGGGCCATTACGTTAGCAACAATATGTTTATTAATTATAAGCTATTTTATCTTTCAGCTTTTCATAGGTAAGTATAATATGCTCTCCACAAACAAGAAAAAAGCAGAGCTACAAGGGCTTATTAATGAATATGAGCTTAATAAAGCAGATTTAATATTATATGAACAAAAAATTAAAGCGTTAGACCATAAGAATATTGATGAAGATGTGCTGGAAGGAGAAATGAAAAAGCAGCTTTATTACACAAAGACAAATGAAATAATGATTATTCTGCCAAGCAAGAAGTAGCTCTACAAACTAAAAGCCAACTCCTTATCATATTCTATTAAAAAATTATGCTTTTTTAACCATTCTACCTCTGTTTTATAATTAGGGCAGAATTTTTCTACTAATTGCCAGAAATTTTTCGAGTGGTTCATTTCTTTTAAATGGCATAACTCATGTATGATAACGTAATCAAGGACAGTTTTTTTAGTATAAAGTAGGTTCATGCATAAGCTAATATTTTTAGTAGCAGAGCAACTACCCCACTGAGAAGTAGTTTGCTTTAATATGATTTTACACGGGCTTAATTTAGTGAGTTTAATTAATTCTGTGGTTCTAGCTAAAATATATTTGTGAGCAAAATTTTGCTGCCACTTAGAAAATAAAAACTTAATTTCTAAAGAGCTTAATTGTTTGTTGTAATAAAATTCTAATTGTTGATCTGGTGTTAGAGAAAAATAATTCTGTTTAGCTGGATAAAAATTGATGAGTTGCTTTTGACCAAAAAGATATAGCTCATTACGCTTTAATTCTTGGTTTTTTGTTGTCACTATTTTATTTTGAATCCACTTAGCTTTTTTGTTCAGCAAGTCATTTATAGTAAAATAAGTAGTGCCAATTGGCGCAAGTACCGTAACTTGATTATTTGCTATTTTTAATGCTATAGAGTTTTTACGCTTAGTATATTTGATGTTAAAAGGGTGATTCATTATTGATTTGCCCTAAAACTATCTCTGACACCCTCTCCAATAAAAATAATTAGAGTTAAAATAGAGGTTAAGGTAAAAAAGCTAGATAAGCTCAGCCAGATAGCTTCGGGGTTATTTTTGCCTTGTGCTAATAATTCGCCAAGTGAGGCCGTTCCTGCTGGCATGCCAAAACCCAAAAAATCAAGTGCTGTTAATGAAACAATAGAACTACTTAAAATAAAAGGCAAAAAAGTGATGCTAGCAACTAAAGCATTTGGTAATATATGTTTGAAAATAATCCTAAGCTCACTTACGCCAAAAGCTTTAGCTGCCAAAACATATTCTAATTTTCGAGCTTTTAAAAACTCAGCTCTAACTGGAGCTACTAAGCCCATCCAACTAAATAGAAGCATAATAAATAAAAGCCACCAAAAACTGGCCTCTATAAAATTTGCTAAAATTATTAAGATAAATATAACGGGCATACTAGCCCAAACCTCAATAATTCTTTGTGAGAATAAATCAAACTTTCCACCCAAATAACCAGATAATGCCCCTATAAAGATGCCAATAACTGAGCTAATGATAGTTAACAAAAAACCAAAAATTAATGATATTCTAAGCCCATAAACTAAACGTGCAAGCACATCCCTTGCCTGATCATCAGTACCCAAAATATTATGCTTATCTGGCTTTGATGGAGCTGGGGAAGCTAATTGGTAATTAATAGTATCGTAATTATATGTGAAAAATGGAGAAATAAAATACCCATTTTTTTTAATTAAACTTTGCACATAATCATCCTGATAATCTGCTTCACTACTAAAGTCACCACCAAATTCAGTTTCAGCATATTTAGTGAAAATGGGAAAATAATATGAATTATCGTATTTGACTAAAATGGGCTTGTCATTTGAGATAAAATCAAAAGAAATAGAAAATAAGCAGATAAAGACAAAAATTATGTACGAGTAATATGCTCGCTTATTTTCTTTAAATTTTAGCCATTTTGTTTTTTGCATAGCTAAGATTAAAGATTTCTATAAGTTATTAAAACAGAAATGTTGAAGTTAGAATTTTATAATTTTAACTTCAGTTACACTATCCATTTTTGATATTTGCTCAATGTCAGCGCTGCTAATTTTTTGATCAATTGCAATTAAGGCAATAGCAGAGCTAGCTTTACTTAATTCTCTGCCTAAGTGAAAATTTGCAATATTAATTTTTTTGTCACCTAGAAACTTACCCAGATCTCCAATCAAACCTGGCTTGTCCTCATTCTTAACGAATAAGAGATTTGGTGATAAATTAGCTTCTAATTTTACTTGATTAACAGAAACTATTCTTGGTTCGTTCTGAAACAAAGTACCAGCAATGTGAGTTGTGCTATCTTCACCAATAATATCTATGTTTAGAAATGTTGCATAGTCAGATTTTTCATTGCTAACTACATCTTCTACTTTAATAGATTTTCTTGCTGCCATTTTAGTGCAGTTAACAATATTAACCCCTTCCATAACCGGCGTTAAGATGCTTTTTAAAGTAACTGCAGTAATAGGCTTGGTATTTAACTTTGTAACTTTACCCTGATAAGATATTTTGATCTCTCTAATACGGTCATCTGAAATTTGCCCAATGAAGCTTCCTAATATCTCGCCTAATTTTAAATATGGATTAAGTGCTTTAGCATCTTCTGGTGAAACAGATGGAATATTTAGAGAATTTTCTATAATATTATGATTTAGATAGTTAGAAATCTGTTCCGCAACCTGCACAGCAACATTAACTTGCGCTTCATTGGTTGATGCTCCTAAATGTGGCGTGCAAATTAAGTTGTCATGGCCAAAAAGAACATTTTTTTTAGCGGGCTCGTTTTCAAACACATCTAAAGCCGCAGCAGCTACCTTACCACTATCCAAAGATTCTTTTAAATCAGCTTCATTAACCAAGCCTCCTCTAGCGCAATTAACGATGAAAACTCCATCTTTCATTTTGGCAATATTATTAGCATTAATAATATTCTTGGTAGATTCAATAAGGGGTACATGTAGTGTTATAAAATCCGCCTGCGCAAATAACTCATCTAATTCAGCTTTTTTAATACCTAATTCACTAGCTCTTATATTGGTTAAATAAGGGTCATAGCCCACAACTTTCATTTGCAAACCAAGAGCCTTTTTTATAACAATTGATCCAATGTTACCACAGCCAATTACACCCAGGGTTTTACCCGTTAGCTCTGTACCCATAAATTTAGATTTTTCCCATTTACCTGCGTGAGTTGATGAGTTTGCTTGAGGGATTTGCCTTGCTATAGCAAACATCATAGCTATCGCATGCTCTGCTGTGGTAGTAGAATTACCAAAAGGCGTATTCATCACTATAACACCATGATCAGTTGCAGCATTTTGATCTATATTATCAACACCTATTCCTGCTCTAGCTATTACTTTTAATTTTTTAGCATGAGCTAATATTTCTGCATTAACTTTGGTAGATGACCTAATTGCTAATCCATCATAATTTCCTATTATTTTGCATAACTCGTTGGCATCTAGTCCAGTTATAACATCAACATCAATATTTTTTTCCTTAAAGATTTTTTCTGCTAAGGGGGACATTTTATCTGAGATTAAAACTTTGGGCATTGCTTACTATTTGTTTTTGGTTTATTAGCTTGCTATTATAGTAATAGCTTTGTTAAATATAAAGCAATTTCGATCAACTTAAATGTCTTTTTTAAATATAAGGTTAATTTTGTTACAAAGAATATTTTCCATATTATTAACATTTTCTATATTTGTATCTTGTACTAAACCAGAGCGAAGCTTTTTTACTATGCAATCTGGTGATTTTAATAAAGATTGTGCAAGCTTAACTACTGAGCAAGCAAGTCTTGAGCTGCAAATAGAAAGATATAGAAATAAACAAAAACTGAAAGTAGTAAAAAATTCTGGCTTGTTTTTGATAGCAATCTTTCAGGCTGGTTTGTCTTTATTATTTCTTGATTTTAAGGGTGATGAAGAGGAGCAGATCAATATTCTCAAGCGAAGAATTGAGCATTTGAAAAAAATTAAGGAAATAAGATGCTAAGTTTAGAGCTTTCTAAATTTAGCAACTCCATTTACAGTTATGTCAAATAACATAAAATAACCTAAATTAAGATTTTGCTGATCAAGAGGAACTAGTTCAGAAGTAAGTAAGTTTTGGTTAAATTGATCAAGAGAACTAAACTTAGAATCAGAAAGGTTTTTTTCAAGAGGAAAGTAAATTTTGGTAGTAAAATTTTGAAAATCTGGATGTTTTATTTGAATATTTAAGTTAGGAGTGGTTAAAGCATGTTGTTTGTAAAGAGACTCTTCATTTGGGAAGATTGTAATAAAAGAAAAATTGCCAGAATTATCTGCAACTGCCGTGCCATTACCAATAAAATATTTATCTTTATGTGCACCACTACCATATGCATCAACTTGCCAAAGATTAATTACGGCACCAGCTACAGGGGTGCAATTAATATCCTTAATTTGGCCCTTAATGTATAAAATATCTCCTGCCGAAATCTCAGGTGAGTTAAAATATCTTCTTAAATTATTATTTAGTTGAAATTTTGTAGGTATATTAGCTTCCTTATGCTTCAAAGTTGGTGTCACTGGGCAAGCTATTTTTGCCTGAGTTTTTAAATCTAATATGTTAAAGAACTCTATTTTTTTAGGTTCTTTGGCAATAATAAGTGGAGACTCTTTGGTAGTAATTGGTTGTTGCTCTTTTTTGACAGTCTTTTCAATTGTTTCCTTTGTGAGATTAGGCTCTACTTTTAAGTTGATGCTGGTACTTTTGGGTGGTTTTTCAACAATATTTTTTTTCTCAATGTTGAGGTTGTCATAATTAAAAATAGTTTCCTCATCATTGTTTAAAGAGGGAATCAATGCATCTTTGGCTTTTAAGTTAGTTGCTAATATAACCAAAAATAATATAGAAGTAATTACAGTCTTTATTGTTGCCATTTTCTTTATCTTTTTTGTGCAAAAAAATCTTTTAATAGTTTTTTCGCTTCCATTTCCTTCATACCATAATAATATTCTACTTTGTGATGACAAGCATTTGTTGAAAAATATTTCAAATTACTGACCACGCCTCCATATTTATTGTCACTTGCCGCAAAATATAAGCGTTTTATTCGAGCTTTTGCAATAGCGGATGCACACATCACACATGGCTCTAAAGTGCAATATAAATCATAATCATCTAACCTTGAAACTTTCAACTTTTGGCACGCTTCTTGTATCACATTCAGCTCAGCATGGGCTATGGGGTTGTTTAGGGTTTTTACTTTATTGTAAGATTGCGCTATAACTTCCTTAGTTTTGTAATGTGCAATTACTGCTCCTACTGGTACTTCGTCACAATTAAAGGCTATTTGTGCTTGCTTAAGGGCCAAATCAATATGATTTATAAATACCGAATTCATTTACTAGATTTTTCGCAAGAAAGAAGTAACTTTTTTTACACCTTTCACTGTTGCTGCTGCTTTTGCTGCTTTTTTCACCTCATTCTCTGTCGTTACATTACCTATTAGATAAACATTCTGATTATATACTTCAACATTAATATTGAAGGCTTTTATATCTTTTTTTAACATGAATTTGCTTTTTACTTTGCTAGCTAAATAATAATCAGTGATGATTTTTCGCTTAGTTTGGCCTTTTATAGAAGTTTCATTAATTAACTCTTTCACTCCATCTATTTGCCAAATATTATCTGATATTTGTGTAAGGTTATTTTGTTTATTTAAAGTTCCAGTAAGTAGAACTCTGCCCTGATACACATTAAAATATAGGTTGCTGCTTAATTCCTTATTTTTATGAAGTTTGATTTTTTTGGTTAATTGTGCACTTATCTTAGCGTCTATTAGGCTGTCTTCAACTGGTTTAGTTCGTGTTATTAAATAAGCAGAGCCAAAACTGGTGATTGCTATGGTTTCAACGCAAGAAATTAAATAAAGAGGTAGTAGTAAGATAAAAATTTTTTTCATATATTTACTATAAAAAAAAAATCAATTAAGTCAAATTACTATTCTATGATAATAATATTATTACAGGCCCTAAAATTGCAAATTCGTAAATCATATGCTATAAACATATTAAAATATATTAGCGTTAAATGTACAAAGACCTTGAAGATATAACCAGTCCAGAAAAAATGCGCAAGGCTGCGTTAGGGCGAAAAGTATCTCTAGCAATTTTACTGTTATTAAGAGGCGTACCTTTTAATTTGCAGAATTTGCTACATCAACGACAAGCTGTTATGATTTTAGCGTATTTGATGAAAAAACCTCCAGGGGTAGAGAAAACTCGTATGGAAATGCTGAAGAGTATGATAAGTCTTGTAGAAGCGCAGAACCCTGGCTTTACTCTTAAGATGGTTAATGCTCTAGAGAAGGCCATTAGTGCCATGAAAGAAAACGTTCAATCTGGAGGTGCAGGCTCTTTAACAAGTCCAGATGGTATTTCAGTTATTATAGGACGCTTTACAGGAGAGCTAGATCATATTTTGCAAAAAGACCCATTACAACAAAAAAAACATGAGCCATTAGCGAGGTTAACGTCTGAATTAGAGAGCTTGTTTTTGAGTGACCTAAAATATAACAAAATAGATGAACCAGTTAATAACGAGCCAAGATCTATAGATGCTATAACTAGTAAAGTTATCACTTTGGTAGGTGGTACACAAGAAAGGCCTAGAATAAGTGCAGTAGAAAAGTTACTTGATATGGCTCAGAAAGCTGGCTTACTGCCCGATTTCATTAAAGTTACAATTAATGAGAAGGGCAATAAATTGTGGCAAATAAAAGGTGAAATGATTGGCATGTCGGAGAAAGATTTTGTAAATCTGCAGGATTTAAGTCAAGAGCAACTACAGACTGTAAGTAGTAAATTAGCAGAAGTAACTCAAGGTAAAAAAGGCTTTGTGGCAGCAGAATTATCCCGCAGATTGGATGCTAATTTACTAGAGGGAATGCAGAGATAAATATCTTAACAGTTTCTAAATTTTGTATTTTATAAATGCAGGATAAAAAAACACTTCAGATTATATAGCTAGTAAGGGTAGGGATTTAGCATATAGTTTTTTTACTTTAACTATATTTTATCTGCCATTAGGCTGCGGTTCTCTTGCTTCTTCTCGTGCTCTTTGCTCAGCTAGTCTTGCAACATGAGATAGATCTTGGGGGCTTGCTGCTGTGCTTGCTTCAGCTTG
>JABIRX010000027.1 GCA_018667735.1 Alphaproteobacteria bacterium
CACGAGCCGCAGCCGCAGCCTCAGCCGCAGGAGGAGGAGGACTAGAACCACCACCACCAGCACGAGCCGCAGCCGCAGCCTCAGCCGCAGGAGGAGGAGGACTAGAACCACCACCACCAGCACGAGCCGCAGCCGCAGCCTCAGCCGCAGGAGGAGGAGGACTAGAACCACCACCACCAGCCCCAGCCGCAGGATATGATTCAGATGTATCAGAAAAAGGTGCTTCAAGACACGAATCCTCAGGATTTCATCAAGGCAGAGTAAGAGATGGACAAGGAGCTAAAGGACCAGGGCGCTGATATACAAATATAAATAATTTGTCAAAATAGTTATTTATATTTGTTTCAATCATTAAATTATGCTATGCTATAATTAATGAGATATTATTTTAAATATAAATTAGCATTTTCACTTTTAGAACTAACCATTTTTATGTCAGCTATTGCATTTTTAATGGTGATAGTAAATTATTCTGGTGCATTAGTTAAGCAAAGCAAATTACAAAAAACTATCGGAGAATTAACCGCAATGCAAAGTGCTATAAGTACCTTTAACGCAACTTATGATGCGCTACCTGGCGATTTTAATAAAGCTAACGAAATTTGGCCAAGTGAACAAAATGGTAATGGGGATGAAAGGTTAGATGATATTAGCGAAGCAGATAGCAATTGGTATAACCATCTGCTTGCCGCTAAAATCATTAATAATTTTAATTTAGATAATGATAATAGACCAAAAATCTCGCTAACAAATTGGGGTATAGAACTAATTTATGACGATTTATGGTCTAAATATCAAGTTAGAAATATTTTAAGAATTACAGATAATGATAATTTAGGTACTATTTTAAATGGTGATGATGCTTATAATTTAGATAGTAAATTAGATGATAATAAACCTTATAGCGGTAATGTTCTCATTACCGCTTCAGATGAAAATTGTAATGAAAATGGTATGAATGGTTCTGCATATTGCTGTAGTGATAATTATGCTATGGTTAATGATGACTTTCAGATAAATAATGACAATATTAAAAATGCAAATTATCAAAGTGAAGCAACTAATTGCGCTTTCATATTCTATAAATTAAAATTATAATTTTACCAAAAAACGCCCAAAATGCTTACCCCCTAACATTAAATTAGCTTTGTTGCTAATTTCTGCTAGCGATATTTCAGTAATAAAATTTTCTAATTCGGCCCATAAATTAAATTTAGCAATCTCTAACCAAATTCTCACCCGCAAAGCATAAACACAATTAGCAGAACTAATGCCTCTTAAAGTAACCCCACGCAAAATAAAGGGATAAATTGAACTTTCTAGTAAATGGCCAGCCACATTACCACAAGCGCAAACCATGCCAGCATAATCTAATTGCTTGATTATGTTAGTTAAAGCAAGACCGCCTAAGTTATCAATTGCAGCTGCGTAATTACGCGTTAATAAAGGCTTAGAAACCTCAGATAATAAGGTTTGACTATCTAGCATATTAGCTGCTAAATAAGCTAAAGGATGATTAGCTATGTTTCTACTAGCTAAAGTTAATTTGGCTTTTTCTTTGCTTAATAAAAAACTAGAAATTAAACCAACCCCACCACTAACACCAGTGATTAAAATATCACGATTTGCTAAATTTTTAAAGTGATCCTGTAAAAATAAATAACTACTCATCGCCGTAAAACCAGCTGTACCAAACAGCATGGCCTGACGCAAAGTTAAATTATCAGGCTTTTTGACAACCCAAGCAGCTGGAACCTTGACATATTCAGCAAAACCACCCGAAATATTCATGCCTAAATCATAACCCGTAACTATAACTTCTTCGCCTTGCTTGAATTTAGCTGAATTAGCTTCTGCTACATAACCAGCCACATCAATACCCGGAATATGTGGATATTTACGCGTTATACCATGGTGACCTGTTAGCGATAAACAATCTTTGTAATTTAATGAAGAATAATTAACCTTAATTAATAATTCATCAGCAGCTAAAGCAGTGAAACTCTGTTGCTCTATTTGAACATTAAAATTTTTGCCTCTCTTTTTAACTACTAAAGCCTTATATGTGTTGTTTTGCATAAATATTATTATTTTAAAAGATGTACGAAACTTAATTTAAAATGTAACATAATACCAGATTAATTAATAAACTTTAAGCTATGCAAAAAACTTTCATATATTAGTTAATTTAAAAGTTAAACTCTAAGCTAATGATAAAGAAACTCCCGCGAAATTGTATGTTGCTCAATATCATACCAATAAGCTGAAGTGGCTTTTACATATTTAAAACATATATGCCTTGGCACATATATCGAGGAAATATTCTTAGCTTGATCATAATAAAATTCTGCCTCATTGCCAATAAATGCTAAAAAACTCAATATATAAATAGATGGGTATTTACCTTTAAATGATACCATCTCTATCATTGGTAAAGAAAGTGAATATTCACTAGAATTACCTATCCTTGCTAAACAGAAATTTAAATTGCTACCATAGAATTTTTTGTAAGCTTTTTGCTTGGCCAAAATATCTTGATGATGCTCTATGGAAAAAACTTCAGCAATGCGCCAATGCACAATCTTAGCTTGCTTGATTTGTTGTTTAGTTAAAAATTTAGCTGCAATTATCATCAATTTCGTCATTCTTGCTCTCCCTCAAAATGATTTTATTCATTTCTAAGATATAACATAAAAGCAAAGCTTAAGCAAAATTTATTTTGCTCTAGGGTGAAAATCTTTATATTTTTTATGTAAATTTTCTGCAGAAACTTTAGTATATCTTTCCGTAGTAGCCAAGGTTTCATGACCTAATATTTCCTGGATAGAGCGTAAATCAGCCCCATTATCCAACAAATGAGTCGCAAAACTATGACGCAGAGCATGCGGCGTTGCGTAATCTGGTAAATTATACTCTAAGCGTAATTTCTGCAGCTTTCTTTGGATAATACGCGGACTTAACGCAGCTCCCCTAACTCCTCTGAAAATTTCTTCATCCTCCGCTAAATTAAAGGGTAACAACTTTAGATAAGTGTAAATATGCTCTGCTAAATCAAGCATTAAAGGTACATAACGCTCTTTATTACCCTTGCCCAGAATAATTAAATATTCTGAGTTTAACTGTTTTTTAGTAAGAGATAAACATTCAGAAATTCTAATGCCAGTACTATATAATAAATAAATTATCACATAATCACGATAACTAACCCAATCTTGATTATTGCTTTTAAGCTCAGCTAAAACTTGTTCAAGCTGATTAAAACTTAAGGCTTTAGGTAAAGGCTTTGTTAATTTAGGGTGCTTTAAATGCTTGATTAAAGTAATCTCAGCCTGGTCACGCGCAATGTAAATTAAAAAACTTTTTAAAGCAGAAATCTCCCTAGATCTTGAATTGGCCGAAATATTTTCTCTAGCACGAAAAGCTAAAAAAGCCCTAAAATCATTCAAAGAGATAGAACTTAACTTAGTTAAAGAAATGGCTTGTGCGAAATATAAAGTGAAAAAATTAATTATAATTTTTAAATCACTATGATAAGCCGAAACAGTATGTTTAGAATATTTTTTCTGTTGAAATAAATAAGCTTGCCATGCCGCAATCTCTTGCGCTAAATCAGAAGTGAAATTTTGCGGCATGAACTTGCTCATTAATTATGCAATATTCTTTTGTCCAGAATTTTGCCAATCAGACATAAAACCAGCTAAACCACTTTCAGTTAAAGGATGTTTTGCTAATTGCTTAACCACTTTTGGTGGAATAGTTGCAACATCAGCACCTATCTTAGCACATTCAATTAAATGTATAGGATTTCTAATTGATGCAGCTAAAATTTGAGTGTTTAATTCAGGGTAATTGTCATAAATTGCTCTAATTTCAGCAATTAAACCTAAGCCATCATGACCAATATCATCATGCCTACCAATGAAAGGAGAAATGTAATCCGCTCCCGCTTTAGCCGCAAGTAATGCTTGGCTTGCAGAAAAACATAAAGTTACATTTACCGATATTCCTTGGCTTGATAAAGTTTTACAAGCTTTCAAACCTTCCCAGGTTAAAGGTAACTTAACAGTTATATTATCAGCTATTTTTTTAAGCTCTAAGCCTTCTTTAACCATTTCTGCAGCATTTAAGGCCGTAACTTCAGCGCTAACAGAGCCTTTTACTATACTGCAAATCTCAGTTAATATTTCTTTAAAATCTCTAGTTTCTTTTGCAACTAAAGATGGGTTAGTCGTTACTCCGTCAATTAAACCAGTTTCATTTAACTCCTTAATTTCAGTTATGTTTGCCGTATCTATAAAAAATTTCATTTGTCCTCTATATTTTAGTGAATTTTAGCTATATGCTGCATTTAAAATAAACCAGCAAAAGCTATAAATGAAGTATTATTTAATAATTGTCGCAAAACAAGCTAGTAAAGCACTATCAAACAGTGTTCTTGCTGATTTTAATAAACAATTAGAAATAAGAAATATCTTAGTTAATCATGTTAAAGAATTAGCGCCAAATGAAGCTTATGAATTTTTAATAGAAAATGTTAATGACAAAAATATTCTATTAAACGAAATAAAAATAACTTATGCTGATTGTGAATTTGATTTTTTTCTGCTAGAGCAAGAAAATTATGGCATAAAAAAAATGCTAATTGCTGATATGGATTCCACAATTATTGCCAATGAATGTATTGATGAAATTGCAAAATATGTCGGTAAATATCAAGAAGTCGCACAAATTACCGAGCAAGCTATGGCGGGCAAAATTAAGTTTGATCAATCCTTATTAGCACGAGTTTCAGCGTTAAAAGCAGTGACTAAAGAACAATTAGCTGAAATATATACAAAAAAAATCATCCTAAATCAAGGTGCCATAACTGTTGGCAAAACTATGGCAAAATATAATTGCCATACTGTGCTTGCCTCGGGTGGTTTTACTTTTTTTACCAGCAAAATTAAAGAAAAAATTCATTTTAAAGCAGATTATGCCAATAAATTAAAATTTATCGGAGATGAGTTAAGTGGTTATGTAGATTTACCCGTGTTTGGTAGTGACAGTAAATTAGAAATTTTACTAAAATTAGCTAAAGAACTAAACTTATCCACTAATGACATAATTGCGGTTGGAGATGGTGCGAATGATTTACCTATGCTTTCTGCACTTGATTCAGCTATTGCCTATAAAGCAAAATGGGTGGTAAAAGCAGAAATTTTAAATCAAATTAATCATACTGATTTAACCTCACTTTTATATGTGCAAGGTATAGCAAAAGAACAGTTCGAACTTGCTTAATTCCAAATCGTTATTATATTATAGAATGTCTAATTTAAATGGTGCTAAATGAATAAAAATACAAAAAATCTGATAATCTGGTTAGCAATTTTTGGTGTACTTATTATTGTCTCTAATAATTTAAGTGGAAATAGACAAAATCAACAATTAATTGATTTTTCTGACTTTCTCTTAAGTGCTAGATCTGGTGGCATAATTTCTGTGGAAATTAAAGATAATAATGTTATCTCGGGACTTACTAAAAACGGCACTAATTTTACAACTAACGCGCCAAATTACCCAGATTTAGTCAAAGAATTAGATAATGCAGGGGTTAGAATAAAAGTTAAAGCTGGAGATAATATGAAAACTAGCCTAATCGCAGCTTTAATTTCATGGCTGCCTTTTATTTTGATTATTGCTGTTTGGGTTTATTTTCTAAAGAAAATGGGTAAAGGAAATAATAACCCCCTTAGCTTTGGACGCTCAAAAGCTAAAATGTACATGAGTAAAGATACCAAAATCACCTTTAAAGATGTAGCTGGTGTCGATGAAGCAAAAGATGAAATTATGGAGCTTGTGGATTTTTTAAGAGCGCCAGATAAATTTAAAAAACTAGGTGGTAAAATTCCTAAAGGATGTTTGTTGGTTGGTAATCCAGGTACAGGTAAAACTTTACTTGCTAAAGCCATAGCTGGTGAAGCGCAAGTGCCATTTTTTAGTATCTCAGGTTCTGATTTTGTTGAAATGTTTGTAGGTGTTGGTGCAAGTAGAGTAAGAGACTTGTTTGAACAAGCTAAAAAAAATGCGCCAGCAATTATCTTTATTGATGAAATAGATGCGGTAGGTAGACATAGAGGAGCAGGAGTTGGAGGTGGTAATGATGAAAGAGAGCAAACTTTGAATCAATTATTAGTCGAAATGGATGGTTTTCAAGAAAATGAAGGAGTAATTATTATCGCTGCAACTAATCGCCCAGATGTACTTGATAAAGCATTACTTAGACCTGGTAGATTTGATCGTCAAATTACAGTGCCAAATCCAGATATAAAAGGTAGAAAAAAGATACTTAAAGTACATGCTAAAGCAGTAGCAATTGCACCTGATGTTGATTTAGAAACTATCGCTAAAGGAACGCCAGGCTTTGCCGGTGCCGAATTGCAAAATTTAGTTAATGAAGCAGCCCTACATGCAGCGCGCCATAATAAAAAAATGGTTACAATGAAAGATTTTGAATATGCGAAAGACCGAATTTTAATGGGTAGTGAAAGAAGATCTATGGTGATGCGTGATGAAGAAAAAAAGCTTACAGCTTTCCACGAAGCAGGCCATGCAATAGTTACAGTCTTTTCAGCAGCTTCAGACCCTATACATAAAGCTACAATTATGCCACGCGGTTCAGCTCTTGGTATGGTAATGCGCTTACCAGAAAATGATAAATTATCTATGACCACAGAAGCATTAAAGGCAGATATCGCCGTTGCTATGGGGGGTAGAGTTGCGGAAGAAATAGTTTTTGGTAAAGATAAAATTACTTCAGGAGCCTCATCAGACATACAGCAAGCAACTAAATTATCCAAAATGATGGTGCTTAAATGGGGTATGTCAGAAGCAATAGGGCCAGTTTTACATGAAATGAATCAAGAAGATTTTATCTCTAATGACAAAGCAAATTTAATTGATGAAGAAATTAAAAAATTAGTAGAAGAAGGTTATGCAACTGCTACTAAATTAATTAAAAAACACCTTAAAAAGCTTAATTTATTAGCAGAAGCTTTAATTGAATATGAAACATTATCGGGCGAAGAAATAAAACTAATTGTAGCTGGCAAGAAAATTAGAACAGCAAAAAAAGAAAGTAGCAAAAAAACAAATACTAAAAAAACCAGTTTAAATATAACCGAAGGTACAGCATAAATTTATGAACACTTTAAATAAACAAGAAATAAATGATCTAAAAACAAAGATCTTAGAAAATTTAGATGAAAGCAAAGCTAAAGATGTTTTAGCAATTGATCTAGATGGAAAAAGTGATTTATGCAGCTATATGATTATTGCGTCAGGTACTTCTGACCGGCATGTAATGTCTATAGCAGAAAAATTAATTTTAGAGTTAAAACAAAAAAATAACGAAGTGCCATATAGTGCAGAAGGTGTAACCGAAGGAAAATGGGCTTTGATAGATACATCTGCAATTGCCGTACATGTATTTCATCCTGAAGTTAGAGAATATTACGATTTAGAATCTTTGTGGTATAAACCAAACTCGCGTAATAAATTAGATAATTAAGTTTAGTTCATAGTGACAAAATAATTAAACTAGAAGTGAATTTGCCTAACATTTTGGCTGTAAATATAGATAGTTTTTTAGATAATTTGTAAAATAATTGGAGCTATATAAAGTGAACTAATATGCGGCAAAATGCTAAACTAATGCTGCTGCTTTGCATGTATTTTATCTTGAAGTTAATAAAAGATATTTAAGCTCAAAAGATCTAATTGCTTAGCTAATAATAATTTTGCGGTTTAATAAGTTTAATGAACCTTACTGTCTTTTTAATCAAATCTTAGTACTAAATATTTAGAAAAAATAGATAGTTAATTAACTTAATATTTACACTTTCCAAAAAATCATACTAGCAAACCAACCAGCAAAAATTGCAGCTAGCACGCATATAATACCATATAATAGCGAGCTTTCATGAGCCATATTATAAATAAATGCTTCAAAACCTGTTTTCTTCACTTCGATTGGAATAGTTTGCATACCTGTAATTTTATGGTCATTTATTAGGTAAATCTCAACATTATAAATGCCGTAAGGTATTTTTTTGGGAAAAGTTAAGTTAGTTTTAAATAAAGTGTCGCCCATAAAAGATATGTTATCTGGAGCTTTTTTATATAATTTATTGCTAATTCGTTCTTCTAAAATTGCACCTTTAAAATTAGATAACTCCTCTAAATGAGCTTCTCCACTATAATTTAAAGCAAGATTTTCAATACCAATATTTAAGTTTTTAAAGAGTAATTCATTATTGATGTTGCTAAGTGGAAAACTTGTATAATAATCATAAAAGCTATTTACATCATAAAACTTCATTTGCTTCTTATTTAACCAGATACCAGCAAATTTCTCTTTTTTTCGCACAATGAAGTTTTTTTTAGGGCCCCGCACAATTACTAAAATGTCACCAGCTAAATTTCTTGCGCCAAATAAGAAAATCTTCTGCCCCTGAAAACTAGTATCTATTAATATTTGATTTTGACTTAAATCAGAATCAATCGGCTTAGCGTTAATGGCAGGAGCAAGATAAAAATATATAAGGATAAGCGCAATAATTTTTTTCATCCTAAAAAACTATCACCTCAAAAGGATTAGTAGGTTCAACTAAAAAGCCATAAGTTAATCTAAATACTACAGCCAAAACCATGAAAGCAAGCAATACCCTTAATTTGTCTGCCGGGAAATAAACTCCTAACCTAGTACCAAATTGAGCGCCAACCACAGAGCTTGCAAGTAAAATTCCTGCTAAAATAATATCGACAGAATTAGTGGTAATAGCATGTAAAATAGTTACATTAGAAGTAATAAATATCACCTGGAATAAAGAAGTTCCAACTACGATAGAAGTAGGCATACCAATAATATAAATCATGGCAGGTATCATAATAAAGCCACCCCCAATACCCATAATAGACACTAACATACCAGCTAAAATGCTCACAGTAATTGGGATTATAAGGCTTATTTCTAATTTTGATCGCGGAAACTTTACCTTAAAAGGTAAGCTGGCAAATAACTTGTCTTTACGCGAGAAATCTTTTTTTACAGCTTTAATATTTAAAACAGACCGCACACTCTCAACTCCCATAGAAAGACCAATGGAGCCAAGAATAATAATGTAAGATAAAGAAATTACTAAATCAATTTGGCCAAAACTTTTTAGCCATTTAAAAATCATGATGCCCAAAGATGAACCAATAAAACCTCCTATTATTAAAATATAACCCATCTTGAAGTCAACATTTCTGCGGCGTGCATGCGTGATAAAGCCAGAAAATGAAGAGGCGATAATTTGATTGGCGGAAGAAGCTACAGATACGGTAGGAGGAACACCCATGAAAATTAATAAAGGAGTCATGATAAAACCACCACCAATACCAAATAAACCAGATAAAATACCCGCCCCAAATCCTGCCATTAAAAGCAATAAGATATTTATGGGCATTTCTGCTATTGGTAAATAAATCTCCATGATATCAATTATTTTAAGCTTTTAAAATAGCTGCTAATTTATAATTTAAAAGCTTAATTCTGTGCTAAAAGATAAAATTCTTGGGGAATTATTAGCAAAATAAGAATTTCGATCAGTATTTATTTGTAAATAATTTACTTTTAATTTTACATTTTTTAAAATTTGATAATTTAAAGAAAGAGCATCACTCTCATATTTTCCATAAAGATATGCTCTTTTATTTAAATTAAGAAATGATTTGCGATAGGCTATGTTCAAGCTATTAACTAAATTTTTAGTTTTGTATGTTTTAGCGGTTATATCATAAGCAAAATTATCACCAAATATACTATATGCTGCTAAAAAATAATAACCATAAAAGCTTATATCTTGAGCATTAGATATAGCTAAATCATTATGTACATATTCAAATATAAATAATGTTTTAGGGCTAATAAAGGCAAGCTCTAAAGCTCGGTTGCGCTGATTATCTATAGCAATGTTATCCATAATTAAATCAGCACTATCCGATGCACTTATTTCACTAATTTGATAAGCTTTAGTTTCAATGTTTTGTTCACTATAAGAACCGGCAAAATGTAGTGTAAATTGCTGTTGATCAACAAAATCTATGTTTTTTGCCAAGCGTAAAATTTTGCTTTTAAAATCATTTAAAATTACTTTATCATTAATATCTGCGGAAAATATAGCAGTAGATATTAGAAAATTCTTTAAGCTGAAATTATAATTTAAACCAAAATTTCTGCCTAGAAGGAAATTATTAACAGCAGGAGAGGTAAGAAAGTGATAATCTGTAAGTGAAGCCGCTTCTATAATAGAGTTTGGTGCGGTGAATTGACCAATCTTTAAGCTTTGTTGATCAAAAAAAAGATTAATATAAGCATCCTTAAGCTTAGTTTTTTTTGCACCAAAATCTAATTGTAATTTAAAAGCTGCGTTAATTTTTGTGGTTAAAGCTAAATCACTTTTTTTGTAACTTATTCTAGCATAAGGAACATTACTATTATTGCTCCTATCTTGCTGGTCATTTGCGATATAGTTTTTATTAAATAAAGCGTAAAAACTAAGATTATCTTTTAAACTATTTGGTTTAACTATATTCGTGGCAGATGCATTACTAGCAAATATCACTAAAAATATGTAGAAAAATCTTAAAAACATCGTAAGTGCAAGAATATATTTGGTTATATTCTTATTTTAACACAAAAATATATTTTTGTAAAAGATATAGTTACATAGAGCCTAAAAATAAAATATAAAGATTAGCAAAAGAGCCACAGATTATGCTAAAAAAAGTTAGATACATGCCTAATTTGCGTGGTAGCATTTTTATAGGCTCCTTGTTTAAGCTGTAAGCATGCAAAGACCGGCCAATTAATAAAGAGGCACCAGCTAGGTGAATAAATAAATAACCAGCCCCATTATTTTCAGCTAAAAAAATTAAAATTAAAGCAAATGGGACATATTCATTAAAATTAGCGTGAGCTCTAATTTTTAAAATTAAATGCTGATCTTGCTTATCGGAATTAATATCTATGTTCTCTTTCTTTCTTAGTTTTATTACCGCAAAAGATAGTTTTATATAAATTATGCCTAAAATTGCCGCGTAACAACTTGTCCAAAACATTATGTTCCTACCAATATCTTTAGTTAATCAACTTAATTAATATCTTACCTTATATTTTAATTACTTTCAAATAGATTAATTTAAGTGATATATTGCCACTTTATTTACTTGGTGCAAATTATGAATATTTTAGCTAAATTTTGCGCATAAGCTAGTATTATTCGTAGTAATATAGGAGAGTCTTCTATAGTTAGAATTAATTAACTCTATAGCTTTAAATTATGCCTATAATCGTTTATTTACCTTATATAAGCATAATGGCAAACAAATATATGCTGTTAATTATAATTAAATTAACAAAAATAAATAGAGCAATTTTAAGTAGTAAAAATATTTATTAGTAATAATGGAATTTTTCATTGAAGTAATTGTAAATGGCCTTAGAGCAAAAGATATTGTTGCAAGCTATGAGCTCGTTATGTAACAAATTACAGAGCCGCAAAATTAGAGTTATTTTGCATAAATTTGCAATTATTTACTTAGAAATTAACTCTAAGCGATATGTAACTGGGAATTTATGATGTAATATATTTTCCTTAGGTGAATTTTAGCAATTATAATGTTGCTGATAAAACTAAATAAAATATTTATTGTTTATTTGTGCTTAGATTTATATGCTTGTAAGGCATTTTATGAATTTAACTATAATTTAAATTTAATTATGCCGCTGTAGCTCAGTGGTAGAGCACCACATTGGTAATGTGGGGGTCGGAAGTTCAATTCTTCTCGGCGGCACCATTATTTTTGCGTGCTTTTCTTTTTTTGGATTTTTGCAGTAGCAGAATCCTTCCCTTCTTCTTTTAGCTCTTTTTTAAAGGATTTGATACCTTTAGCAAAATCAGTCATAATTTTAGAGACTCTTCCGCCACCAAATAAAATGATTACGATTAGTAAAATTATTAATAATTGCCAGATTCCTAAACTCATTTGCTACCTTTTTTCTTATTCTATATAAAAAACTGTTTTTTTGACAAGTAAATAATCAGTTTTATTCATTTTTATCAAGTTTTTTGCTATTACTAGTACCAATTTTAGTTTGAGCTTCATTAGCTGAAAAAATTGATTTAGTAGCGTTGCTCCAATTTGGTTTTTTATTTAGATGAATTTTTTTTTCCTTACGCGCAAAGTTTCCTAAAGCTGCATCAAACTTAATGTTTTTACTTAAAATATTAATATGGTCTCTTACACTTGCTTTTAATGATTCATTAAAAACCTGTTCAATCCATTTTGTGGTGTTAACAAAAATGCTAGTAATTTCATTGTATCTAAAGTGAAAATCACTACTATAGCCACCTATTTCTTTGCTTCTTGCTAATAATTCAAAATATCTAGCTAGCAATTCTGAGGCATGCTGTGCTTTGTCATATAATTCTAACTCTTTAAATAAAATTTGCCGAATAGCATTTTGAATTAAGACATGTCCTGATTGCACATATTGCATATCTAAATTTATAGCAGTGCTAAAATCTTTATTTATATCTAATTTACTTTCTTTTTCTAATGCATGCGCTATTTCATGTGCTAAAATATGTATATCTAAGGTTTGAATTTTAATTACATGATTTAACTCTTTAGTGAAAACTTTAAAAATTTTATTAAATTTACTTTTATTGCTGCTAATGCAACAGCCATGAAGCCTTTCTGCGCTGTTTTTTTGCTCCATGACAAATTCTACATTACCTATCTCTGCTTTAGTTAAAATGGCGTCTAAGCCTATTTTAAATAGGGGTATTTTATAAAGCTCTTTAAATTGACCAATAAAATTTGCAGTTTTTTGTGGGTCATCAAATTTAGCAGAGTTTAATAAAATTTTATCTATGCTTGTCATTATGCGCTTAATATATTAAATTATTAGTAACATATTTTTTAAAAAAATAAATTAATTATGTATTTATTAATCGATAATTATGACAGCTTTACTTATAATGTGGTTCATTATCTCAATGAGATAGGTGCAGAGACCGTAATTTACAGAAATGATAAAATTTCATTAAACGAAATAAGTAATTTAAAACCACAAGGGATCTTTATCTCACCCGGACCTGCAACACCTAATGAGGCTGGTATTTGTCTTGATTTAATCGCTGAGTTTAAGAATAAAATACCTATATTTGGGATATGTTTAGGACATCAAGCTATAGCGCAAGTTTTTGGTGGTAAAGTGATTAAGGCTAATATACCCATGCATGGTAAAATTTCTAAAATTCAGCATAAAAATCAAGGTGTATTCAAAGATTTACCCAATGATTTTGCCGCAACTAGATATCATTCCTTAATAGTTGAGCGGGCAACTTTACCAACAGAATTAGTGATTACAGCTGAAACTGAAGACGGAACTATAATGGGCTTAAAACATCAAGATATGCCGATAGAATCAGTGCAGTTTCATCCAGAAAGTATTGGTACGGAGCATGGCAAAAAACTTTTGCAAAATTTTATCGAAATTTATAATTAAGTAAAAACAAATAACATGGAAATTATAGCAATAAATATTGGTAATAGATCTTATAAAATTTCTTGTGCGGCTGGTGAAGAAAATAAAATTAATAAATTAGCAGCAAAATTAAATCAGCGTTATAAAAAGCTTGAAACTAATCTGGGTAATAAAGCATCGGCAGATATGATTCTAGTAATAATTGGCTTAATGTTAGAAGATGAAGTTGCAACTAATAATTTGGCAGATACTAAAGAGCTTAAAAATGAGAATAAAAGCAAAATAAAAGATATTTCTACTCGTATTGATGGCATCATAGAAAATTTGACCGATTTGCAATAAGTTATTGAAATTATACTTAAAAAAATATACAATATTATTAACTGCTTGGTTCGATTAAGGCTTTCAGCACTTCGGATCGATATTACTCTTTAGGGAGTGGTCACTGGGATTTGCCGTGGCATTTTTCACACTGCGCCCACCTTGACAAAAAAGGGTCTAAGTAGCAAGCCAACGGCCAAGCGGTTATAAAATTTAAAATGAAAAATAAAGCAGAACAAAGAGCATATTACCGTTTAGTTAGAGCAAAGTTAGCAGCAGAAAAAAAACTGCAATATGATCAAGCTATTAGAAATAAATTAACGCACTTAATTGAGCAGAAATCATTAGTTGCAATTTACGCGGCACTTCCAAATGAAATAGACCTCAAAGAATTAAGCATTAAAAATTTGCTTTTACCTAAGATGCAAGCTGATAAAACTTTAAAATTCTACGCAGCAAGCGAAAAGCTAAAGTTAAATGAGAAATATGGCATTTATGAGCCTATTGGTGTAACAGAACTTACGCCAGAAGTTATAATCTGCCCTATGCTCGCCTTTGATTTGGCTAAAAATCGCTTAGGTTATGGTGGCGGCTTTTACGACCGTAGTTTTAAAATTTATCATAATGCACTGAAAATTGGTGTCGCTTACGCAGTAAGCCAAGCTGATTTGGTCGTAACAGATTGTAATGATGTAAGCTTAGATTATATTGTTACGGAACAGCAGGTTATTAGTTGATTTTTTCTTAGCTTAAAAAACAAATATTGCCAAAATCTAAACCTAATATAAAGCAAGCAAAAGCGGCATTAGAAAGATAATATTGCTTGAGCTA
>JABIRX010000028.1 GCA_018667735.1 Alphaproteobacteria bacterium
CAAGTTACTTATGATGACAAACTAGATGTTTTAGCAGAAGATAATTTAATCATAGATGAAGCAGAGATTAGTTCAATCACTCAAGAGCAAGTTACTTATGATGACAAACTAGATGTTTTAGCAGAAGATGGTTTAATCATAGATGAAACAAAAATTAGCTCAATCAGCAAAGACCCAGTTACTCATGATGATAAGCTAGATGCTTTAGCAGAAGATAACTTAATTATAGATGAAGCAGAAGTTAGCTCAATCACTCAAGATCTAGTTGCTAATAACGACAAGTTAAATTTTACTTCTGTTGAAAGCGACCTAATAGCTGACCCCACAAAAGACATTTCCAAAATGGCTAACGAAGTTGTTGAAGTAGATAATACAGATGATGCGGCCTTTATAGATAACAAAAACGAATCATCTAATATAAAAAAAGAGACGGATCTATTTGCTTTAGATCAAGATGAATTTGATATTGTTAAATTAACTGAAAATAAAAAGCAGTATATTGAAGAAGTTAAGGTTAACCAGATTGAAGATATTAATCTAGAAGATAGCACCAAAGTGCGCGAAGAGCTAACAAAAACTATTCTTACCATAGATGTTATAAAAAAGGCAGCTCAAGAAAAAAGCACTATTAAAGCTGAAAAACCAAATAAAATATCTGAACCAGATTTTTCATTTGTAAAAATAAGTAAGAAACCTAAGCTTTCATATAAAACTGTTACCCCACATCCGTTACTTACTTATAATTCTACACATCAATTAGATAATATTTCATCGAAAGCAGAGTTATATCAACTATTATTTGCTGCAATTGACATGGATAATATAACTATACTTCCTGCTTTGAGTAACTTAATAAATATTAATGAGCAAGTAACTATAGCAGGACAATCACCCATAATATATGCTGTAAACCGTGGAAATGTCAACATTATACGCAAATTAATATCTTTAGGATACCCCTTGAATCTTCGCGATGATTATGGTAATGCAGCTATACATATAGCTATTATACAACAACGAGTAGATATTTTAACAGAGCTAATTATTGGTGGAGCAGATATTAATGTTGTAAATGCTGTATATAGGAGACCAATTAATCTAGCTTATGATCTGAGAAATGAACAAATAATTTCTTTACTACGCAAAGTTGGTGCTATTGGCTCAAGAGCGCATAATAATTTCAGGTAAAAGACCAAACTTCTCCCTGTGATATTGCTAGATTTGAAACCACATGTTTTTTGTAATCCTAATAATAATTTAACGTAAAACTATTTTATGTTAAACGCTCAGCTATTTGCTGATATAACATTATAATAGTGCAAATTATATCCTTGAATAATCTATGATATTTATGCAGATAGATAATGTTATAAAAGATTAAAATATCTCTTGAAAAAATTGCCAAAAAACATGCTACGTAAATTAGCTAATGATTTAAATAATTTGGTGATTTTATAATTGTAATATCTATTGAATAGTTAGGGCAAGGGCTGCCATATTAGAGCCCTTACTGAACTATATGATTAGGAAACCAGTTTATTCTGTGTAATCCAAGGCATCATCTCACGCAATTTCTCTCCTACTTCTTCTATTTGATGTGCTTTAGCTAAAGTTCTCATTTTATTCATTTTAGGAAAACCTTGTTTAGCATCAGCCATATATTCTTTAACAAATTCACCATTTTGAATTTTAGTTAAAACTTCTTTCATACGCTTTTTGCAGCCATCATCTACAACTTCAGCTCCGCTTACAAAATCTCCATATTCTGCGGTATTAGAAATTGAGTAGCGCATATTTGCAATACCACCTTCATAAAGCAAATCTACAATTAACTTCATTTCATGTAAACATTCAAAATAAGCCATTTCCGGTGCATAACCTGCTTCTGTCAAAGTTTCAAAACCTTTTTGAATCAGTGAAGTAACTCCTCCACATAATACAGCTTGCTCGCCAAAAAGGTCAGTCTCACATTCTTCTTTGAAACTGGTTTCTATGATCCCTGATCTACCACCACCAATTGCCGATGCATATGATAATGCTAAAGCTTTAGTGTTGCCTGATACATCTTGGGCAAGTGCAATTAAACATGGTACGCCACCTTTTTTCTCATACTCACCTCTAACAGTGTGTCCTGGTCCTTTTGGTGCAACCATACAAACATCTAGATCTTCTCTTGCTTCGATTAACTTAAAATGTATATTTAAACCATGTGCAAACATTAGAGTAGCTCCTTGTTTTAAATTATCTTTTAAATCATTTGTGTAAATTTCTGCTTGAGACTCATCTGGTGCAAGCATCATTAGAACATCTGCAAATTCTGCAGCTTCTTTATTTGAAATAACGGTAAAACCATCTGCTTCTGCTTTAGCTTTGGAAGCAGAACCTGATCTTAATGCTATTTTGATATTTTGAACTCCTGAATCGCGTAAATTCTTTGCGTGCGCATGCGCTTGTGAACCATAACCAATAATTGCAATATTTTTAGATTTTATTATTTCCAAATCAGCATCTTTGTCGTAATATACTGTGAGTGACATTTCTATCCTTTTAATAATTATTTATAATATGCGGTATAATAATGAATGATGATTTTTTTGCAAGCAATGAAAATGACCTAAATAGACCTATAGGTTATGATCAAGTTATTTCTGATCTAGTTTTATTACAACAGCAGAATAAAATTATGCCCGTAAATTTATTTGAAGCAAATAAAGGTACAGGTAAAAGAAAATTATGTGAATATCTAATTATTAAACATCTTGGCAAATCAGCTCTGCAATATTCTGAGTTAAATTCGCATCCAGATCTATTAATTATCGAAGCAGATGTTAGCAAAGCAAGAAATGAAATTACAATTGAGCAAACAAGAAAGATTAAAAACTTTATGTATCTTACTGCTTCACAAGCAAATAATAAAATTATTTTAATAGATGCTGTAGATAATTTAAATTTGAATGCCGCAAATAGCATCCTTAAAATCCTTGAGGAGCCAATAAAAAACTGCTATTTTTACCTTATTTGTCATGATAGCAAAAAAATATTAGCAACTATTTTATCTCGAGCCAATAAGATTAAATTGCCCAAACTTGATAAGATTAGTTTTTCTGAGATCCTAACACATAACAACATCACTGAAAACATGGATGTGTTATTTGAAATTTTTCCGGCCAAGCCAGGTCAAGCCATAGAGTTTGCCAATAGTCAAGGCTTAGACATGTTAGAAGCTATAGAACAGGAATTAACAGTGAAAAATAGTTCTGACCTCACAAACATCATTTCAAAATATAACTTTAAGAAGGAGTCACAAATTTTTGAGAATTTATTAGCTTCTATTCATTATCTTATATATAAAAAGATAAAAAATAATTTAACTAACATTGATCTAATTAATAATTTAAATGATTTTCATGCTGCATTTAATAAAGATTTCAATGCAGCCAAAAAAATCAATTTAGAAAAGGATAATTTTGTTACTAATAATATAAACAAATTGAAAAAGCTTTATGTCTAAAAATTACTATATAACTACACCCATTTATTATGTTAATGACAAGCCCCATATTGGACATGCTTACACCTCACTTGCATGCGATATTTCAGCAAGATTTAAAAGACTAGATGGCTATAAAGTAAAATTTTTAACTGGCACTGATGAGCATGGGCAAAAAGTAGAGAAATCTGCGCAAAAAAAAGACCTAGACCCGCAAATTTTCACTGACCAGGTTGCTAAATATTTTATAGATTTAGCACAAAAAATGAATTTCAGTAATGATGATTTTATTAGAACAACTGAAGTAAGACATAAAAAAACTGCGCAGTTATTTTGGCAGAGATTAAATGATAATGGCTATATCTATAAGGATAAATATTCTGGCTGGTACTCAGTTCGAGATGAGGCTTTTTATAATGAAGAAGAATTAATTGCTGGCAAGGCTCCAACAGGAGCGGAAGTAGAGTGGATGGAAGAAGAAAGTTATTTCTTCAAATTATCTGCTTTTCAAGATAAATTACTAGAATTATATGCTAATCAGCCTGATTTTATTGCGCCTAAATCTAGGCAAAATGAGGTTGTATCTTTTGTCAGGGGTGGCAAAAAATATGTAGAAGGAGCGTTAAAAGACTTATCTATATCTAGAACTAGCTTTTCATGGGGCATTAAAGTACCAAATAACGATAAGCATATTATGTATGTTTGGTTAGATGCTTTAACTAATTATTTATCAGCTTTAGACTTTTCCACAGCTAATAAAAAAGATTTTGATGAATATTGGCCTTGTGATGTGCATATGGTAGGCAAAGATATTTTAAGATTTCATGCAGTTTATTGGCCAGCTTTTTTGCTGGCAGCAGATTTACCTTTACCAAAGAAAATTTTTGCCCATGGTTGGTGGACTAATGAAGGAGAAAAAATTTCCAAATCTTTAGGTAATGTTATTGACCCTCTAGAATTAATTAACGAATATGGTCTAGATCAATTGAGATTCTTTCTCATGCGTCAGGTTCAGTTTGGCAATGATGGTAATTTTTCTAAGACCGAACTAACTAGAACATGCAATAGCGATTTAGCTAATAATTTTGGTAATTTAGTACAAAGAGTTTTAGCTATGATTCAAAAAAACTGCTTTGCATTGGTACCTGCTAATCAAATTTCTGAGAAAATTGATCAAATATTATTAGAAAAATCATATAATTTACTAAGTAAATTAAGAATTCATATTGATAAACAAGATTATAGTAGTTATCTAGCAGAAATAGTTAATTTAGCATCTGACGCTAATGAATATATTGATCAGCAAGCTCCATGGCAGCTGAAAAAAACTGACTTAGAAAGAATGTATTCTGTATTATATGTTTTAGCAGAAGTTATTCGAGTTCTTGCTATATATTTATTACCTGTAATTCCTGATGGCGCTAGTAAAACCTTAGAATTTTTAGCAGTGGCTAAAGAAGATAGGAACTTCAATAAAATTAATGCCAATAACGCCTTAGTTACTGGGCAAAGCTTACCTGTTCCTGAAGCAATTTTTCCACGCTTATAATTAAAATTGCAACCTTGCATTAAAAATGTTAAGCTTAAAAAATGATTAGCATACAAAAAGAAAAATCTAAATCTGCATTTTCTTTGGTGGAAATGGCTATCATTCTTACCATAATTGGCATATTATCCTCCGTTGCCTTAGTTGCTTTTGATCTTAAGAAAGGAGCTGCTATAAGGCTAGCAGCAATTGAAGTGGAAGAAATCAATGTGGCCATTTCAAGCTTTTACGACGCACTACAAGAAATGCCTGGCGATTTTGACCAAGCATCTAAGTTTTGGTCTAGTAATTGTAGTGGCGGCTCAGTTTCTTGTGATGGAGATGGGGATAATGTTATTGAAGCTTATAGTGAAGCTCATTTGGCCTGGTATCATCTTACTTTAACCGATTTTTATGCTGGGCAATTTTCTGGTACAGGAGATGGAGATGAGCAAACCCAAACAGCAAATATTAATGTGCCAGCTTCAGTGATTGATGGAGCGCAATATGCTATTATTCATTATGAGTGGCCAGAATTTCCAGATGAGCATATGCTTATATTAGCTGGAAAAACTAATGGGGATATTGGTAAAAACTCAATTTTAGATGCAAATACAGCTTATGAGCTTGATCGGAAAATAGATGATGGTAGCCCAGGTACAGGCTTTGTATATGGGCGTAATGGCTATAATGACACTGATTGGGATAGTAGTAACTGCTTAATTGATGGTGATGGCAATAGAGTTTCAAATAGTGAAGCAAAGAATAGTAATTGGGAATATAATATGAATATAGATAGTAATGAATGTATCATGGGCTTTAAATTTAAGAGTGTATCTGGCTATGATATTGCTAAATAACTAATCAAATTTTTGTGTATAGAATTAGTTTATTCTGGCAATTTAAGAAGAATTTACTATTTTAAAATAAAACTAAATAAATTATGTCACGCAAATATTTTGGTACAGACGGTATAAGAGGTACGGCAAATAAAGATAATGTCACGCCTGATATTATTATGAAAGCTGGTCAAGCAGCAGGGATAAAATTTCGTAGAGGTAATCATCGCCACCGCGTTATTATTGCAAAAGATACTAGATTATCAGGTTATATGATTGAAACAGCTTTAACTTCAGGTTTAGTTTCTATGGGTATGGATGTTATTTTAGCTGGACCATTACCAACTCCAGCTGTAGCAATGCTAACTAAGTCAATGCGTGCAGATTTAGGTATAATGATTTCTGCATCTCATAATTTATATCAAGATAATGGTATTAAATTATTTGGACCAGATGGTCATAAATTATCAGATAAGATTGAAAAAGACATTGAAGATTTGATGCAAAAAGATCTTACTAATTATTTAGCTCCAGCAGCAGAAATAGGTAAAGCATCTAGAATAGAAGATGCAACTGGTAGATATATTGAACATATCAAAAATACTTTTCCTAAAAAAAACACTTTAGATGGCTTAAAAATTGTTATAGATTGCGCAAATGGTGCTGCTTATAAAATTGGACCAAATGTTTTATGGGAGCTAGGAGCTGAAGTTATTTCCATAGGAGTTAGTCCGGATGGCTTCAACATTAATCAAGATTGTGGTTCAACTAAACCTGAAAATTTATGCAAAGCAGTAGTAAAAAATAAAGCACATATTGGCATTGCCCTAGATGGGGATGCAGACCGTCTAATTGTTGCTGATGCTAAAGGAAAAATAATTGATGGTGATCAAATCATTGCAATTATTGCTGAATATTGGCAAAAAAATAAGTTACTTAAAGGTGGAGGAGTAGTAACTACTAAAATGTCTAATCTTGGCTTAGAAAAACACTTAAATAAACTAAACCTTAAATTAAAACGCACTGATATTGGCGATCGCTATGTATCGGAATTTATGAAAAAAAAGGGCTATAATGTAGGTGGAGAACAATCTGGACATATTATTTTATCAGATTACTCAACTACAGGAGATGGCCTAATTGCAGCATTACAGGTTTTAGCCGTAATGGTAGAGTCAGAGAATAAATTTTCTACTCTTTTTACTCCCCTGCCCCAAACTTTATTAAATGTTAAAATAAATAAGAATTTTTCTTTGGAAGATCCAGCCTTAGTTGCAGCAATAAAAGAAGCGGAAAGCAAATTAAGTGATAATGGCAGAGTATTAGTTAGAAAGTCTGGTACTGAACCGCTCATCAGAATCATGGTTGAAGGGCAAAAATTAAATGAGATAAATAAAATTGCAGAACAAATTGCCAAAACTGTAAAAACTGATGAAACTTCTAATAAACCTAAAAATATTTTAAATAATGCATGGAAAAATTTTAGTAATAGCTGGCTCCGACTCGGGAGGAGGAGCAGGAATTCAGGCGGATCTAAAAACAATTAATAATTTAGGTGCTTACGCAACCACAGCTATAACCGCTCTAACGGCACAAAACTCTCAAGCTGTTAAAGAGATACTACCTATTAGTATAGATTTTATAACTACTCAAATTACCACTATTTGCTCTGATATTAGCATAGACTCCATTAAAATTGGTATGGTTTATAATTTTAATATTTTAAATGAAATAATTATAATATTAAGAAAATTACTTCCAGACACCCCAATAATCTTAGACCCTGTCATGATTGCAACTAGCGGCGCTGCACTTGCCCAAACTGATTTAGAATCCTTAAATATTTTAAGATCTAATATTATTTCTAATTGCTATTTAATCACCCCAAATATTGCTGAAGCAAAAGTCATAAGCAACATGGAGATAACTAATTTAAATGAGATGATAAATGCAGGTAAATACATGCAAAAACTTGGTGCAAAAAATATTTTAATTAAAGGTAGTCATATAGATAGCTCTGAGATTAATGATGTTTTAATTATGCAAGACTCACATATCATTTTTGAAAGTAAAAGAATCAAACATAATAATAATCATGGAAGTGGTTGCTCCTTAGCATCGGCCATAGCTACTTTTATTGCACAAAAAGCCCCTTTGGAACAGGCGGTCGCGAATGCTAGAACATATGTATATAAGGCTATTGAACATGCAATTATACCCGGTAATGGTAATGGTACCTTAAATCACTGTTTAACTAAAATATCTGCAGTTTGAATTTCATGTTTTTGTAAAAACAGCAACAGATCAATAAATTCCTGAACTCTTACGCTTGCTTCGCTCATTATAGTTATTTGTTGCGCTTTACGCTTATGATTATTAAGTAAGTTTTGTTTAAATAAATCAAAGTTAGCAAACTCCTTATCTTCAATAAGCCAACCTTTATTATTAGCTAAGATCTTTACCATTAAAATATTTTGCTCTTTATTTTGTGTTGCAGCGCCTTCATTATCTTTAGGTATATCTAAGTCAATTTTATATGGCAGACTATTTGTAGTTAAAATTAGAAAGAAAATTAAAAGAAACATTACATCTAATAAAGGTGTAAGGTCAGGAATAAAATCGTTAAAAATATTATTTCTTTCTGTACTCTTAACTTTAATCACTATACTTAACTCCCGCCATCTCAAGTGAAATATTATTTAAACCTAATTGATATTGCAAAATTCTTTTTTCAGCAATTCGTGCAAAAATAAAAGTTAGGAACAAAATAACAATTGCAATTGCAAGTCCAAAAGCAGTTGTAAGCATGGCTTCCCACAGACCATCTGCAATTAAAGCTGGCGAGACAGCTTCATTTATAGTAGCTATAACTTCAAAAGAATCTATTATTCCAATAATAGTGCCCAACAAACCTATCATAGGACTAAGCATTGCAATCATGCGTAAAAACCTTAAACCAAATTCCAAACTTTCTTTAATTTTTGATAATTCAACTGAGATTATATCATCTCTGATATTTTTATCTAAATTTTTATTTTTATGTAGCAATGATTGTAAATTTAAGAATTGCTTATCTTTATGCATAGAAGTTAATCTTATATAATATAGAGAGCGTTCTATAATTAATATTGCCGCCAAAAAGGAACAAATAATTAAAGGATAAAATAACGGACCTATCTGAGCTATCATCTTAACTAATTTTAAATTCTATAGGTATTTGTATAAATGCTTTACTATTTTCACCTTGCAATTTATGTGGTAAAAAACTCCATTTTTTTATCGCCTCTAAGGCCGCCTTATCAAGCAAAACATATCCTGATGAATTTATAACTTCTTGTTTTATTTGTTTACCATCTTTATCTAATAATACTTCAACTAAAACTTTACCTTCTTGACCAAGCTTCAAAGCTCTATTTGGGTAATGTGGCGGTGTTTTATCACCCTTTAATTTTACTTCTGTAGTAGTAGGTATGTAGGAGTTTTCCTTTGGTTTATCTTTTTTTATATTATCAGCTTTATTGCTCAATGAATTTTGTTTAACTTCCGTTTTTTTAACAATTTTTTCTTCTAAAATCTTTACCTTAGTTAAATTTAAACTAAGCATATTACTGATTTGTTTGTTTAAATTAGCGTCTATTATTATAGTGCTATTACCACTATTTATATAAAAAAATAGCATGAGATGGAACAATAAAGCAAAAAAAACAGAACTTATAACTCTGTATTTTATATTATCTAAACTTGTGTAACAAACATTCATTTTTCTGTTGACTAAAAATATCTTAATGATAATGATAATGATTATCAATATCTTTTACACGCTCTATTGCAAAATGTCAAATAACAAAATAACAAAAATATTTTTTTTAATATTCCTATTACCCTATATTGCTTATGCTAACAACAATGTGGTGCAGCAAAATAAAATCATGGAAAAAATCATGGTTATTGGCAATCAAAAAAAAGCAATTTCAGCTAGCAGCTCCGCTCATTTCATTAGCAAGGACCAATTAGAAAAAAATGAGTATAGCGATATTAATAGAGTTTTGAAAGTTATACCTGGAGTAATTTTACAAGAAGAGGAAGGTTATGGTAACAGACCTAATATTAGCTTTAGGGGTGGTAGATCTGAGCGAAGTGCAGATATAAATATAATGGAAGATGGAATTTTAATTGCACCAGCACCATATGCTGCGCCAAGCGCATATTATTTTCCAAGGATCAGCAGAATGGATGCGGTTGAAGTTAAAACTGGTTCGAACTCAATAAAGTTTGGTCCAAGATCAACCAATGGTTCGGTTAACTTGATTTCTTCTGCAATACCTCAAAAAAAACAAGGTGAAATATTCACTGCATATGGAAGCGATGAAACTAAAAGGTTCAAAATTAAGCATGGTAAAACCTCTGGTAATTTTGGCTATGTTTTAGATTTTAATCATGAAGCAACTAATGGTTTCAAAACCATTGATAAAGTAGGTGGAAATAGTGGTTACGACCTAAGTGATTACATGGCAAAATTTCAATTCTCTTCCAACCCAGAAAATGAAATATATCAATCTTTAGAAGTAAAAATTGGCAAAACTAACGAAACTTCACATGAAACATATTTAGGTTTAACTGACGAAGACTTTGCGGCAAACCCGTATATGCGTTATGCTGCATCACAAAAAGACAAGATGGATGCTAATCATGAGCAATTACATTTAAGACATCACATAGATTTCAACAAATATGATCTAACCACTACTTTATATCGTAATAACTTTAGCAGAAATTGGTATAAACTACAATCTATTACTGTTGCTGGAGCTACTAGAAAACTTGGTTCCGCCTTAGCAGATAGCACTTACTTAACTGCGCTTAAAGGTGATGTAGATTTAGCTGGTGATGGCAATAATAAATTAACCTTGAAAGCAAATAATCGCGATTATTATGCCACCGGAATTGAGTCTATTTTACAACATAAGTTCAAGCTGGGTAAATATGAACATCAGTTAAATAGTGGGGTTAGATATCATGCAGATCAAGAAGATCGCTTCCAACATGAAGACTCATATTCAATAACATCTGGTGAGATGAATTTAACAACATCTGGAAATCCAGGTTCAAACGCTAACAGAGAAGATAGTGCTAAAAGCTATAGTGCATATATCATGGATGACATAAAAGCAGGTAAATTTAGCCTTACTACGGGCACTAGATACGAACATATTATTCTAACTAGAGAAGATATGAGTGACATTAGTAATAACACAGAAAATACTATAGATGTTATTGTACCAGCTATAACTATTGCTTATGCTCACAATGATAACTTAAACTATTTCACAGGAATACATAAAGGATTTGCTCCACCAAGTCCAGGTTCCACTAATGAGAAAGCTGAAGAAAGTGTAAATTACGAAACGGGCTTCAAATTTAATAAAGGAAAATTACACACAGCATTTACAGCATTTTATCATGATTACAGCAATCTACTTGGTAATTGCACTTTATCATCTGGGGGTGATTGCACTGAGGGAGAGCAATTTAATGCTGGTGAAGTCGCATCAAAAGGAATTGAATTTGGCTTAAATTATGATTTTTCAGGATTTTTAAATTTGAAAACTTTAAATCTTCCCTTCAGCCTAAATTACAGCTATAATAACGCTAAATTTAAGAATAACTTTGATTCTTCTTTTGATGAATGGGGCAGTGTAACAAAAGGTGATCGATTACCTTATATACCAGAACATCAATATTATATTTCTCTTGCACTTGAAAATGATAAATTTTCTTTAGATATTTCTGGAAAATACACCAGCAAAATGAGGACTATTGCAGGGCGTGGCTCGGTTGATAAAAGCCAGAAAACTAATCAAAGCTTTATTACTGACATAGCACTTAATTATAACATATCTAAAAAAGCTAAATACTTTTTAGCTATAGATAATATTTTTGATAAAGTAAATATAGTTGCTAGAAGACCTTATGGAGCAAGACCTAATAAGCCAAGAACAATTCTAACTGGCTTGAAATATAAATTTTAATAAGTAGTTTACAGCAAAATACTTGCATATTGCAAAATTATTGCTATAAATTTTTTTCCAACTTTAAGTTACAAAAGATTATGAAACAAGGAATACACCCAGATTATCATGAAATTAACATCCAAATGTTAGATGGTACTAAATTTAAGACTAGATCTACATATGGAAAAGCAGGTGACACTTTAAAATTGGACATTGATCCAACTACCCATCCTGCTTGGACTGGAAATTCAACTTACATTAATGAAAATGTAAGTAAAGTTGCTAAATTTAAAGAAAGATTCAGCGGTGTTAGCTTTATGGCTAAAAAAAGCACTGATACAGAACAGAAATAATTGCTACTTAATTAATGGAACTTTATCTTTGGTATAAGTCAGTACATATTATAGCAATAATCGCTTGGATGGCGGGTATGCTCTATTTGCCTCGTTTGTTTGTTTATCATGCGGCAGAGCAAAAAGGCTCCAAAACCTCTGAGACCTTTAAAGTAATGGAGAAAAGACTACTCAGATATATTATGAATCCGGCTATGATCGCTTCATATATATTTGGTATCTTGGTAATCTCGCAATCTACCGCTTACTATATGAGCTCGGGCTGGCTTCATGCCAAATTAACTCTAGTTATACTACTTAGTGCCACACATGGGTATTTTGCAAAATTAACTAAAGATTTTGCCTCAGACAACAATAAAAAAACACAAAAATTCTTCAGAACAATCAACGAGGTTCCGACTTTGCTAATGATTATTATTGTTATCTTGGTTGTCGTAAAACCCTTTTAACAACAGCTAACTAGCAAATTAATATTGACTTAAATTTAAATATAAAATAAAGTCATTTTTCATAAAGAATCTATATATTCCCACATTATCATGACTAAAGAACCAGAGCAGAAGCGTCGCCGCTTTTTAGGCCTTCGTAAAGAGCAGAGTAAACCAACTGAAAATGAAGAAGTTGCAAGCGAAGATATAGAAGCTAAAACTGTTGAGACTGACAATTCTGACATAAAAGAAAAAGAAGTTACTAACAAGGAGGAAGAGGCCAAAGGCCCAGAAGGTGAAAGCAAGGACTCAAGCAAGGAACCAAGACATAAGAAACCAGATCACCATAAAAAATTTCGCGAAATTGTACCAAGTGGAAAAACCTTAGATTTAACTGAGTTGAAATTACTACCAACTAACGAGCTTGTAACTATGGGGCAAGAGTTAGAAGTTGAAAATGCTGATACAATGGTTAAGCAAAACTTGCTATTTCAAATATTAAAAAACGCGGCATATAATGGTGACAAAATTGTAGGTGGTGGAGTTTTAGATGTTTTAAATGATGGCTTTGGCTTTTTACGTGCACCAGAAACTAATTATTTATCAGGGCCAGATGATATTTATGTTTCGCCTAATCACATTAGAAAGTTAGGCTTAAGAACTGGTGATGTAATTGAAGGTGAAATAAGGTCTCCTAAAAGAAGTGAGCGATATTTTGCTTTACAAAAAGTAACCAAACTAAATAAAGAAGAGCTTTCAGGTTCAAGGCATAGAAGAACAAACTTTGATAATTTAACCCCTTTATATCCACAAGAGAAAATAAATTTAGAGCTAGATATTTCCAAGGCAAAAGATATTTCAAATAGAGTAATTGAGTTAGTTGCTCCTATTGGTAAGGGGCAAAGAGCTTTAATAGTTGCACCACCTCGTACTGGAAAAACTGTATTAATGCAAAATATCGCACATGCAATTAATGAAAATCACCCCGATATCTCTCTATTAGTCTTACTTATCGATGAAAGACCTGAGGAGGTTACAGATATGTCTAGATCTGTAAAAGGTGAAGTGATTAGCTCAACTTTTGATGAGCCTGCTACTCGCCATGTACAATTAGCAGATTTAATTAGTGAAAAAGCCAAGAGATTGGTTGAACAAGGTAAGGATGTAGTTATATTACTTGATTCAATAACAAGATTAGCTAGGGCTTACAATACTGTAGTGCCATCATCTGGAAAAGTATTAACAGGAGGTGTTGATTCAAATGCCCTGCAACGCCCTAAAAGATTTTTTGGTGCAGCTAGAAACATAGAAAATGGTGGATCTTTAACTATTATAGCCACAGCTTTAATTGAAACAGGTTCGCGTATGGATGAAGTTATTTTTGAAGAGTTCAAGGGTACAGGTAATTCAGAAGTAGTGCTTGATCGTAAATTATCCGACAAAAGAATTTATCCTGCGATAGACATCAATAAATCTGGTACCAGAAAAGATGATATGTTAGTGGATCCTAAAGATCTTAGCAAAATGTGGGTATTAAGAAAGATAGTAAGCTCAATGAACACAATAGAAGCAATGGAGTTTCTAGCTGATAAAATTAAAAAAACTAAAAGTAATAGCGAGTTTTTTGCAACAATGAATCAGTAATTTAGAACGCTTAAAATAGCTAATTGACTATTTAAGTGATTATTGCTAAAAAAATAAAAACTTTTTAATATAATTATGCCTAAAAGAAATAAAATATCCCTGATTGGTGCTGGTAATATTGGTGGAACCCTTGCACATTTAATTGCATTAAAAGAATTAGGAGATTTTGTACTACTTGATTTATCAGCAACAATATCTACAGGTAAAGCTCTGGATATAGCGCAAAGTGGCGGTATTGAGAATTTTAATGTAAATTTCAAAGGCACGAATGACTATGCTGATATAGCAGACTCTGATGTAATTATTGTTACAGCTGGTAGTCCAAGAAAACCTGGCATGAGCAGAGATGATTTAATTGATATTAACACAAATGTAATTAAACAAGTAGGAGCTGGTATAAAAAAACATGCTCCAAATGCATTTGTTATCGTAATTACTAACCCATTAGATGTTATGGTTTGGGTAATGCGTGAAGTTACTGGTTTTGCTCACCATAAAGTAGTTGGTATGGCTGGTGTTTTGGATACGGCTAGACTTAAATGTTTTTTAGCAGAAGCTTTAAATGTTTCAGTTGAAGATGTAAGTGGTTTTGTTTTGGGAGGACATGGAGATTCTATGGTTCCTTTAATGAGATTTACTAGCGTTAACGGTATTCCAGTAACTGAGCTAGTTAAAATGGGCTGGATTAGCAATGAAAAAGTAAAACAAATAGAAGAGCGAACTAAAAATGGTGGTGCTGAGATCGTAAAGTTACTTGAAACTGGTTCCGCTTTTTACTCTCCCGCTTCTAGCGCTATATTAATGGCAGAATCATATCTAAAAGACCAAAAAAGAATTTTACCATGTGCCGCATATTTAAATGGCGAATATGGAGTGAAAGACACATATGTAGGAGTTCCAGTTGTAATTGGCGCTAATGGTGTTGAGAAGATAGTCGAATTAAGCTTAACAAATGATGAACAAAAAGAGTTTGATGCATCAGTTGGCTCAGTGCAAAATTTAATAAAATTAGTCAATATTTAGGTTTAACATGAGAAAAATCATTCTTACCTTATCTTTTTTTCTAACAATTAATATCTCTTTTGCTTTTAACCTAGATGATGCTTTAGAAAAACTTGAAGATAATGCTAAGGTGCAAATGGATAAGTCTCTTGAAAATAATAAAGGAGTTAGCATCTCCTTAGATTCTTTAGCCAAAGATCTAAAGGGCGAAGCTGTAAGTAAATTAGATGCTTTAGAACAAAGAGTGAATAGTAAAATAGATGCTTATGATGAGAAAATTACCTTAGAAATTAATAATGCTGCAAATCAAATAGAAGCAAAAATAGCAGAGCTAGAAGAAATCAAAAAAAGAGCTAATAAAGTTATTACTTTAGTACAAATCTTTTTAGCTATTTTATCTTTTTCCACAATCGCATTAATTTACTTTATTTGGCGAGCATATCGTAAGATAAATAGATTATATAATATGTTAGATAATGTTTATTCATACAAGGATCTTAATGCAAGATTAACAACATTAGAAAAAAGAAGTTAACAACTAGATCTCTTTTGCTCTAATTTGCCTTGATGTGCTAAAAATTATTGCAAACGTCAATATTTTGTTACTCTTTTTCAGAACTTTATGAAGCTGTCTAATTTAGATAAGCTTGATAGTTTCTATATCTAGCCTTACATGTTTAGTTACAATAATATTTTCACCAAGATTTAACATAACCTTAATTACCTTAATAAAGTAAGTTAATCTTTATATTTCTTTAAGCTCTAATTTATCATTTTTTATGATTAAGGCTATTTCGCCTGTTAATATTTTTTTAGCTATTTTTCCAAAAATTTCATAACGCCACCCAGTCATGAATGGCACTTGAGCGCTTCTTATGAATCTTTCTATGTCTTTCGTTAAAGCGATATTTTTTACTGAAACTTTAGATTCTTTTGCAACATATTTTAAATAAATTTTCAAATAATCTGCAATTAACTCTTTCTTATCATTTAACTTCTCTTTCTTAGCAACTACTAGCTCAGTTTTTTCTAATTTAGTTTTTTTAGCAATTACTAATAAATCTTCCAACATATATTTGGGTGTCATTTTTTTTAAGATTCTATCTTTTTCAAAATCTTCCATTTTTATTGGTTTTAATTTTGCTAATCTAATGAGAAATTCATCTCGAATAATGAATCTTCGTGGTTTGTTTTTACTAACAGCTAAATTTTCCCTATATTTTGTAAAAGCTCTTAAATAGTTAAGAAAAAACTCAATTTCACTATTTTGTGAGACTCTCTTCCAGGCTATGTCTGGATCTAGATAATAATTTTCTAAATTATATAAATTTTCAATTTCTTCTTGGAACCAATTTTGTCTTTTAAGTTTTAGTAAATCTGCATTTAATTTTTCATATAATTCAAACAAATATTTTACATCATTTCCTGCATAAGTTAACTCAGCATTAGTTAGGGGCCTTTTTTGCCAATTTGCTAATTTGTTTTCTTTACATAGTGAAGTTTTAGTAACTTTTTTAACTAATTTAGCATAGGAAATACTATCACCAAAACCAAGGAAGCTTGCTGCTAATTGAGTATCAAATATAGATTTTGGGATTACCTCAAAATTTTTATAAAAAACATCTATATCCTGCAAACTACTATGCATAATTTTTAGAATATTATCATCTAGTAAAATTTCTAAAAATAATTTTAAATTTAATTTAAGTGGGTCAATAATATAAATATGTTTTTTTGTAGCTATTTGCATTAAGCATAATAAAGGAACAAAAGTTGTCTCTCTAATAAACTCACAATCAAAAGCGATGGCTGCTTCACTGGTTAATTTATTGCATAATTTATCAAATTCAATTTGGGAATCTATATATATCATTTTGTTATTTTAGGAAATCAGTAAAAAAGAAATCTATAGCTAAATTCTGGAATTTTTTTTCTGTTTCTATATCGTTAATAGTAAAAGTTATTGTTGGTAAGTTTAATTCTTTTTTAACTAAAAAAGCAAAATTATTTTCAGCTTTGTCTTGGGTCATAGAAATGGCTGCACATGGATTATATTTTAAAAACTCGATTATTTCTGTTTCACTATACTCATTATGATATGCACCAAAGATAATGGCTTTTGGGTGATATATAATAGCTTTTTGATATTGAGAAAAATAATAAATTTGTACAATTATACGCTCAATTAATTGAGGCTCTGTTTTTTTTACAAAAGCAAGAAATTCCGCTGGAGTAACATCTTTTGTATCCGAAACGATATAGCAATCTGGGTGTTTTTTGAACCAAATTAAAATCTCTGCTAAAGTTAATTGTTGATAATTATTTATCATGTTATCAGCTTTAAATTCTGCTAAGCTGGCCCTGCCCTTTTTGTTAAATATTTTATCTCTAGTTTTCTGCCAATCATGCAGCAAAACATATTCACCATCAGTGGTATGATTAATATCAAATTCAATATATCTATGCCCATTTTCATATGCTAAGTTAAGAGCTTCTAATGAATTACTATAAGATATATTCTCAATACCTCCGCATGCATGTGCTATATATTTTGTGAACATGTATTTAACTATAAATAATATAGACAATAATGTTTAAATTTTTATGATAAATATAAATATTAATTAATTGTTAAATGAAAGACGTGAATATCGAGCTAATAAATGAACATAGAAGCGAAACTAATCTTAACCGAAATTTTGCTTTAGAAGCTGTAAGAATAACCGAATTCGCGGCTTTGGCATGTAGCTCATGGATTGGTAAAGGTAAAAAAGACGCAGCAGATCAAGCTGCCGTAAATGCAATGAGAGACTCTCTAAATACTATGGACCTAGATGGCACTATCGTAATTGGCGAAGGAGAAAGGGATAAAGCCCCAATGCTTTATATTGGTGAAAAGGTAGGTAATGGAAATGGTCCGGCTATTGATATTGCATTAGACCCATTAGAAGGCACTGATTTATGTGCAACAGGAAGTCCAAATTCACTAGCTGTTATTGCTTTTGCAAGAAAGGGCTGCTTCTTACATGCGCCAGATGTATATATGGATAAAATTGCAGTTGGTAATGGCTTACCTAATGGTGTTATTGATTTAGATAATAGTCCAAAAACAAATTTACAAAATTTAGCTAAAGCTAGAAATTGTGATATTTCTGACTTAACTGCTGTAATTCTAGATAGAGATCGCCATAATGAATTAATTGCCAGGGTTAGAGAAGCAGGAGCAAGAATAAATATTATCACTGATGGAGATGTTGCAGCAATAATTTCTACTGCAATTCCAAACCCCTCTGCTGACATTTACTTTGGTATTGGCGGTGCACCTGAAGGTGTTTTGGCAGCAGCGGCATTAAGAGCTACTGGCGGTCAAATGCAGGCTCGTTTAAAGTTTTATGACGATAAAGCCCAGATAGAGCGCGCAAAAAAAATGGGTATTATTGACTTAAATCAAAAATATACGCATGAAGAAATGGCTAAAGGGGATGTTATGTTTGCCGCAACTGGTGTAACTGATGGTTTCATGTTAAATGGTGTTAAGCACTATAAGGGTAGAAATATAACTCATTCTATTGTTATGCGTTCTGCCACAAGAACTGTTAGAACTATAACCACTGAGCAAACTATTAAGTAATTAAGATTTAATAAATTTTTATAATTTATTGAGTCTTAATTGAAGAATGATGACAAATAACAATATTGTTAAGGCTTTATTGTCACTGCTTTATAATGTTAATTATTAAGCAATTAAATAATATAAATTCCGTTATAGGCTAAAATTCTATCAAGAGAGTGAATTTGCAGAGGATCTAATTACACAAGAAACTATATTTAAAAAATTATTATCAGCTAAATTAGTATATGAGAATAACATTAAAGAAACTGCTTAATCTTTAAATATATCTTACCAGTATCGATAAAGATCTGAGCTACACTGATGAATAACAATATAATCTAAACATAAGCAAGGAATTTAGATCAAAGTTATCCACTAAAACAACTAGATAGTAAGAAAATAATCCCAACTTAATCATAAAGCATAAAGACATTACTATAACAACAGATGGTACCAGATGGCATCAATACTCCAAATATCTTCTACAAGATGTAAAAGGATAAAAAGCATCCTTAAGCCCTCTAAATAGCTCAGAACTTAAAGCCAATAGAAAAGTTATGCTCAATATATCAAAGGTAACATAAGCAAAAACATAGTTTATAAAAGCTTAAAAGATTCAAAGAAAAAATATGCAAATTTGTCTGAGCAAGATAAATAACGGAAATTATTATGAGCGTTAGTAGGGTAAATTATATAATGTATCTGAAGACTGGAATTGGTACAACCCGAAATTTAGATCAAACAAATAGCACAAATTTTAAGCGATCATATATATAAATTAAGTTACATATAAAGGCACTAAAAATAGCTCTCTTAAAAAATCTAAATTACTATTATAATTTTTCTAGCCCAAGGGATAACGCAGCAGAGCCCGTATATGAAGTTTCCATAACTCCGAAAGGTTCTAGTAAATCTATGAAATTTTTAATTCTAGAAGGTTTATCTGCAACCTGTAACATAAAATAGTTTTTTTCCTTATCAACTAATTTTGCATTATGTATATTACCTATTCTGATAATTTCTTCCCTAGTCTCTTCGGTTAATTTTACTTTTACTAAAACTAAACTTCGCTCTATATGGGGCATTGAATCAGAAAGATCTATGGCTTTATGCACTGGTACCAAACGTTCTAATAATTTGATGATTAAATCTATAGTATTTTGTGAACCATAAGTAGTTATAGTGATTCGAGAAATATTTTTAACCTCATCTACTACTGCAACTGATAAAGTTTCTATATTATAGCCTCTAGCTGAAAATAAGCTAACTACTCTAGCTAATGCGCCAAATTCATTATCAACTAAGATAGCAATAACATGCTTATCTTCTATTTTTAAAGTGTCGTTACTCATACTAAATTTTTATTTAATTTAACTTTTACTTTTTGTTTTGGGTTTAACTCCATTTCATAATGGGCAGCCCCAGCTGGTATCATTGGATAAACATTTTCTTTAGGATCAACCATACAATCAAATAACACGGGCCCTTTATGCTCTAGCATTTCAGCAATTTTATCATCTAATTCATCAAGATTAGTAGCCCTAAGACCTTTTATACCAAAACTTTCAGCTAAATTAACAAAATCAGGCAAAGCATCCATATAGCTTTCACTATGGCGATCGCCAAAGAACAATTCTTGCCATTGTCTTACCATACCCATATACCTATTATTAAGAATCATAATTTTAACTGGAGTACGATATTGCTTCACTGTGGATAATTCTTGAATATTCATCATAAAAGATGCTTCTCCAGTGACACAACATACTAATTTCTTTGGATTAGCAATTTGGGCGCCAAGAGCTGCTGGTAAACCATAACCCATAGTACCCGCTCCTCCAGAGGTTAACCATTCATTTGGAGAGTCAAATTTAAAATGTTGCGCTGTCCACATTTGGTGCTGTCCCACATCAGTTGAAACTATAGGATGTTGTTTTTTAGTTGCTTCATACAAAGCTTGCACAGCTTTTTGTGGCTTTATTACTTTACCTTTTTGTTCAAATGAAAGTGATTTTTCCGCGCGCCAACTTGCAATTTTATGCCACCAATCTTTAGTTTGCTCTGCACTATCAGTTTTATTCAATTCTTGCCACCCTGATAAGATCTCAGTCAAAGCTAGCCCTGCATCGGCTTGTATAGCAACATCAACTTTAATATTTTTATTAATTGAAGAAGTATCTATATCAATGTGGATTTTCTTTGAATCTACTGAAAATTTATCAGTTCTACCTGTTACTCTATCATCAAATCTTGCCCCAACATTAATCATGACATCACTTTTTGCCATAGCCATATTTGCTTCTAAGGTTCCATGCATACCAAGCATACCCAAAAATTGCTCATCAGTAGATGGAAAGGCACCAAGCCCCATTAAGGTTGCCGTGGCTGGATATCCAGTTGCTTTAATTAATTGTGTTAAGGTTTTAGAAGCTTCCGGCCCCGCGTTAATAACACCACCTCCAATATAAAAGATTGGTCTTTTTGCTTTTGCTATTAACTCTACCGCTTCTTTTATTTTATTTTTTTTAGGCTTAGCAGATAATTTATAAGAAGCTCTAGTTACGCTTTTTATTGCTTTATATTCAACTTCTGTATTTGAGATATCTTTAGGTAAATCAATTAACACAGGACCAGGCCTGCCAGTAGTTGCAACCATTATCGCTTCATGTACTGTCTCTTCTATTTTAGTTGCATCTTTAATTAGATAATTATGCTTAGTGCAAGATCTGGTTAACCCTACAGTGTCTGCTTCTTGAAAAGCATCCGTACCAATCAAAGCACTTGGTACTTGACCAGTAATACAAATTAGCGGCACTGAATCCATCATCGCATCCATCAATCCTGTAATAGTATTAGTTGCGCCTGGCCCTGAGGTTACTAATACAGCCCCTATCTTGCCTGAAGATCTGGCATAACCCTCTGCTGCATGAGTTGCGCCTTGTTCATGACGCACTAAAATATGTCTCAATGTGCTTTGTTTAAAGAGCTCATCATAAATTGGAAGAACTGCACCTCCTGGATAACCAAAAATATTGGTAACCCCATTATCTACCAAGGCTTTAATTAGAATATTCGCGCCTATAAATTTTTTTGTCATAACTTAATTAAATTTAACTTCTCCAAACATATACCATTATATCTTCCTTTCAAGTAAATTAGGTGTTTATAAGTAAGAAAAAAACCAAAGCTATTATATCAAAAAAAGTAACATAATTTATGTTCATTTAAAGAGAGAAACATCCAAATCCATTCACCCCATAACCTAAAAACTCTTATATCTCTCTCATGAATAAATAATTAAGTTCACCTCCATAATTTTGATAATTTAAACAAAATTTACTATATTTATTACTTAAAACAACTTTTAGCATCTTTCTTTTTTGTGATTTTGTGCTTTTCCATATCAGCAAGTAATTTTCTTGTCATTATTTGTTATACACACATAAAATTTGCAAATAATCTTTAAATAATTTCTAGCTATCATGATTTATTTTAGATTTTTATAGCATAAAATAATGCAAATTATATTTTGTGAATATAAAGCTATAGAATAATCTGATAAATAAAACATTGTTTTAAATATATGACTAATAAAATAACTACACAAATATTAACATATCTTGGCGTGCTTCCTTTTGTTTTTTTTACAATATTGAATGTTTTAGCAGTTGAATATTTCTTTAATATCAAAGTAAATTTACTGCTTATAAGCTACGCTGTGGTAATTTTATCTTTTGTAAGTGGGCTTAATTTTTCTTATGGTTTAAAGCAAAATAATTATGCGATTTATTACTTAATAATAAGTAACATTATTGCTCTAATTGCATATTACAACTTATTAAGCACAGATTATGTTTTTAGCTATGCAACAATTTTAGTGGCATTTTTATTCTGTTTAGTTTTAGATTTTTATGCCTATAAAGCAAAAATTATTGCAAGTTGGTTTTTTAAATTACGCCTAAATATAACCGCCCTTGTTTCATTATGTTTAGGCGCAAATATAATTTTCTCTTAATTCGATTAGTAATTTTTTAAGTAAGTGATTAACTTCATTACTATTTATATATTTTTCCGGCCAAAAAATTTCCTCATTTATGGGGCTAAAGCCTGATTTTATAAAGCGAGAAGTAATATTATCTTCTTTAGCATGCTTGAAATATTCTGGCAATGAGTAGCTTTGCTTATCCTCGGTTACTGGTTTTTCTGGTGCAAAATACTCTGTGGCAAGATAGATATTTATGAGTATAAACAATAAATGCAAATCTAGTTGATATGCTTTAGAGCTAGAAGCTAATCTAAATTCTATGCGGGCAAATTTATGCCAATCTTCAACTGATTTATTTATTGCATATTTAAGCTTTGTAAAATCTGTATCTAAATGATTAACTACATTTTTTTTGTTTTTTTCTGCATAATAGGCTATGCTTCCTTGATTACCGCCGGAAATATCATGTGGCGACATTAATTCATCATGTAGATTATATTCATTTCTGAGCAAAAGCCGATCTAAGCTTGCTTGATCAGCTATAAAAAAGACCAAATTATTTACTGAGTTTTTAATTAATAAATTTTGCAAATTATAAGCATATTTCTTATCAGCTAATAAGTTTAAACCATTTTGCCATAGACTAACATTTATTTGTATTGCATTTGGTACATGTATATTTTTTCCCTTTTCATCTTTTTGCCAATTATATTTACAAGGCTCTAGAAGCACTTTATTTGGTGCAAATATGTCAGTTATATTTTTACTAAATAACGCAAAATCAGATCTAATTTTATTGAGCTCTCCAATTTGAAAATTAGTTTCATACTCCCATTGATTATGCCAAAACTCCTCTTTTATTTTGGCATTTATATTATAGCTCTTTAATTTCTGGTTTAGTTTTTGGTAATATTGCAGCTTTGTTAAATTGTCATTTTGTTGATAGAGCCCCTCTATTTCAAGATTAAATGATAATTGTATATTTTTCTGTGCAAAAAAGTCTTCAAATAAAATTATTAAATTTTCAATAGTATCATTGCATAAATTTTTCATCTTAATATGCTTGTTGTTTAATAAAAAAAGATTCCATGTTTTTAGATAAAAAAGAAGGCGTTAATTACACTGCAAATCCACTAAGAAAGCAAAGCATACCTAATTATATTAG
>JABIRX010000029.1 GCA_018667735.1 Alphaproteobacteria bacterium
AAATACACCCTGCTACAAAAACATTTCAGGCAATAAGAATATTTGTAAATGAAGAGCTTAAAGAGTTAAAGGAGGTGTTAGCAGCTACTATTAATCTTTTAAATAAAGGAGGAAGATTAGTAGTAGTTAGCTTTCATGGCTTAGAAGATAAAATAGTAAAATCTTTTATAAAAGAACATGCTGTTAAAGCTGCAAATAACAGATATATGCCTGAGATTAAAACAACAGAGCAGGCAGAATTCAAGCTGGTTACTAATGGTTTAAAGCCTACAATATCAGAGATAAGCGATAATCCAAGGGCTAGATCTGCAATTATGAGAGTGGCTGAAAAATTATGACTTTTTTTAAGCTATTAAGATATTCTAATTATTTGTTTCTAAATTTACTTTTACTTATTACGACCTTTGTTGTAATTTATGTTTGTATAGCAATTAAGTCTTATAATTTGCAAATTTCGGATGAGATCAAATATATATCAATCAAGATAGCAGAACAGCAAGATACTATTAAGATTTACAAGGCAGAACTAGCCTTATTGACAAGCCCTAAATCTTTAAAAGCACTTTATAAGGCCTATTACAATAAAGATGAATTTATTTATAAACCATCAATAGCTAGAATAAAAAATACAGAACAATTTTCTGCGTATTTTACCCCAAAATACCTATCATTAAAATAAAGGTAATGAAGATAGTAAATAACAATAGGGTAAATTTAGTTTTTATAATATTGCTTTCATTATATTTAATTTTATTAATAAGAGCATTATACTTAAGTTCCCTAATATCAGAAAAAAGCTCCAAACATATTAGTAAAACAGATAATGATTATCGTTATGATATTTTTGATCGTAATGGGCAAATTTTAGCAACAGATATTGTAACTTACACATTATATGCAGAACCTTATAATATTAGATCTGTAAAAAAGATTGTTGCTGATTTAAAGAGTTATGCTCCAGATTTAAATTGGAAAAATATTGCAAGAAAGTTAAGTAATAAAAGTTTTAAAGGTAGAGTTTTATTAATCAGAGACTTAACTCCAAAGCAAAAATTAAGCATTAATAATTTGGGTAATGTTGGTTTGTATTTTCATGAAGATTATAAAAGATTTTATCCATATAGTAATATCATGTCTCATCTACTTGGTTTTGTTGATTACGATGAGCATGGCTTGTCAGGTTTTGAGGGTTATGTAAATAAAGTTTTAAGAAAAGAGCAACAGATTAAGCAATCTAAAATTAATTTAGCTATAGATATTAGGGTACAAAATATAGTGCATGAAGAATTGACTAGAGCGATGAAAAAATTTTCAGCTAAGGGAGCTGTTGGTATAGTTATGGATGTAAAAACAGCAGAAATATTCGCGCTGGTTAGCTTACCTGATTATAATCCTTATGACCCAGGACCAAGTCTTATTGACCGAAGATATAATAATAAAGCAAGTTATGATACACATGAAATGGGTTCTACTTTTAAGATATTTACCATGGCATTAGCTTTAGAAAAAAAGCTTATTAAGTTAGATGATATGGTGGATGTCTCAAAAAATATAAAAATTTCAGGTTATCAAATAAAAGATTTTAAAAAAATAAAAGAGGAAATATCAATTAGAGATATTTTTGTTAGATCCTCTAATATTGGTACTAGTAAAATAGCACAAAAATTTAGCGATGCTGAGCAACAAGATTTTTTTAAAAATCTAAATTTATTTGAACCTTTAGAAATTGAATTAATTGAGAAATCATATGGAAATTTACCTAGAAAGTGGGGTTTAACTAGAAAAATAACCGCGTCATATGGATATGGTGTTTCTATTACTGCGATTCATTTAATCCAAGCTGTGAATGCCATAATTAATAATGGTACATTCTTGCCTGCAACCATATTAAAGGGTAAAAATGATAATAAATTAGGTGAAAAAGTGATATCAACGCAAAATTCCAGCCATGTCAGAAAGTTAATGCGTGAAGTTGTAAGGCGTGGCACAGCTAGAAAAGCTTTTTCTAAAGGCTATGATATTGGTGGCAAAACAGGATCTGCAAATAAAGTTGGAAAATATGGCTATGATGAAGATAGATTATTATCTTCATTTATTGGGTTTTTTCCTGTAGAAAAACCTAAATTTATCATTTATAGTTTTTTAGATGAGCCGCAGGGCATAAAGGAAACGGGTGGTTATGCAACAGGTGGTGCTACAGTTGCCCCATTAGTTAAAAATATTATAGAAAGAATTGCGCCGATATACGATATTGCGCCTGAAAAAAATGCAAGATTTTAAATTATTATTACATAACAAAAACATAAAACATATAACTTTAGATTCTAGAGAAGTAAAAGAAGGGAGCTTATTCATAGCTTTACAGGGTTTTAAATATAATGGTAATAAATTTATCAAAGCTGCTATAGCAAAAGGTGCTAGCCTAGTTTTTTGTGATAATTCTGAGGAGATAGGGGATAAAAGCACAGTTTATTTCATAGAAAATTTAAAAGCACAATTGGCAGACATTGTTAAAACTATTTATGTTAAAACTCCTAAAGAGTTATATGCAGTAACTGGCACTAATGGAAAATCCTCCATTATTGATTTAATTAGACAAAGTAAATTATTATTAAATGAGAATATCACAACTATTGGCACTCTTGGTGTATATAAAAATAATGAATTAATAGAAAATCTTGTTAATACTACGCCTGATATATGTAAGTTTTTTCAAATATTAAATGAAAATTCTGATGATAGTTTTGCTTTTGAAGCTTCAAGTCATGGTTTAGAGCAAGAAAGATTTGCTAAGTTAAAATTAGATACAGCAATTTTTACTAATCTTACTAGAGATCATCTTGATTATCATGCTAATATGACAGATTATTTTGCAGCAAAGTTAAAGTTGTTTACTAGGCATTTGAAAAAAGAGGGTTTTGCTATAATAAATGCTGATGATGATTATGGCGCGCAAATAATAAGTATTTGCAAAGCTAAGCAGCTTAAATTTTTTACTTATGGTAAAAAGGCGCATGATTTAAAGTTAATTTCACAAAATAATGAGCTATTTACCCTTAAATATCAAAATCAATTATATGAGTTTAACACAAGTCTTATTGGTGAATTTCAGATTTATAATATTATGGCAGTAATTTCATTGTTGTTACTAAAAAACATACCAATGAATAATATTATAGGAATTGTGGAAAAATTTGTGCCAATAAAGGGTAGGTTAGAAGAGGTTAAGTCTAATAAAAATTACAGAGTATTTATAGATTACGCGCATACGCCAGATGCTTTAGAAAATATTTTAGTAACCCTAAAAGCAAATTGTAAAAATAAATTAATATTATTATTTGGTTGTGGTGGTGAAAGGGACCAGGGAAAAAGAAGTAAAATGGCCATAATAGCAGATAAATATGCGGATATTACGGTTGTAACAGATGATAATCCAAGGAATGAGGATGCAGCTATAATTAGAGACGAAATAGTTAAATATCTGCATAATTTTTATAATATTGGTGAGCGTAAAGCTGCAATTAGGCATGCTTTAGCAATAGCAGAAAAAGATGATATAGTTGTGCTTGCGGGTAAAGGGCATGAAAATTACCAAATTATTGGAGAGCAAAAAATACATTGTGATGATTATGAAACAGTTAGTGAGCTTTTAAATGTGGAGTAATAAAAAACTAAAAGAAGCGTTAAAAGTTAGTGTTACACAAAATATTTCAGCTGGAAAAATTGTAATTGATAGCAGAATTATTGCTAATCAAGATATATTTCTATGTTTAAAAGGAGAAAATTTTGATGGGCATGATTTTAAAAAAGAGGCTATTAGTAAAGGTGCTTCAATAATAATAGCTGAAAAACCAGACCTAGAATTTGCTAAGTATGAAGTAATAGTAGAAAATAGCTATGAAGCTTTGCTGCAATTGGCGCGTTATAAAAGGTTAAATAGTCAGGCAAAATTTATTGCTATCACAGGTAGTGTGGGGAAAACCACATTTAAAGAAGCGCTGAAATCTGTGTTAGCAAAATATGATAATAGTTTTGCAACTAAGGGTAATTTTAACAATCATATTGGCATGCCGCTTTGTCTTGCTAATCTTGATGAGAACACAAAATATGCAATCTTTGAACTTGGCATGAATCATGCTGGTGAGATAGAATTTTTAAGTAATATATTAAAACCAGATTTAGCTTTAATTACACAAATCACCGAAGCACATATTGGTAATTTTTCTTCAATTGACGGTATAATAGCTGCAAAAGCTGAAATTTGTAGTGGTTTTTCTGATCATAGTAAGGTTATACTAAATCACAGTGATATTTATTATGATAAATTAAAAAGTTATATTCACGATAAATTAGAGGTTAATAATAGCAATATATATTCTTTTGGCTGTAAAAGTGATTTTATTGAAATAAGAGACTTAAAATATGTGAAAACTGGTATCTCAATTAATTTTAAAGATAAAATAGATTATACTCAGAAATTTTCTTTCTTTCATCAAGCTTTGGCTGAATTATTAATAGGTATTTTTGCTATTTTAAAGGTTTTAAAGTTAGATTTTCCATTAGCAAACAATGTTTTAGAAGAATTTAAACCAATAGAGGGGAGAGGAAATATCGAAAAATATGTTATAAAAGATATTAATTTAACAGTGATTAATGACAGCTATAATGCTAACTTCACTTCTATGTCGGAATCTATTAAAACTTTAGCTAAATTACAGAAGCTTAATTTTGGGCGTAAAGTTTTAATTATTGGTGACATGTTAGAGTTAGGTAGCATGGCTAAAACATATCATCAACAATTAGCTGAGGTGATAAAATTAGCAAATATCAGCAAAGTTATCGCAATAGGTGATCTGATGAAGAATCTTTATGATATTTTGCCAATAGAGATGAAATTAAAATATTATACTAAATTACCAGATAATTTAGATGTAATTTTAAATGAATTAGCGCATGATGATTTAATTTTAATAAAATCCTCTAAAGCAATAGGGACGCATAAAATAATTGATTATATAAAAGAACAAAGCAATGTTATATAGTATATTTGAACCACTTTTTAGTGAACACTCATTTTATAATTTATTTAGATATATCTCATTTAGAAGTGGAGGAGCCTTTTTTACTTCTTTAATTTTGAGTTTTATTTTTGCTCCTAAAATAATTGCATTTCTGAAAGCTAGGCAAAAATTTGGCCAGCCAATAAGAGAAGATGGGCCACAAACTCATATAGATAACAAGCAAGGCACACCAACAATGGGTGGTATAATCATTATTTTTTCAATGTTATTTTCTACACTTATTTGGACAAACTTAACTAATCCTTATGTTTGGGTGGTAACTTTTATTGTTATTTCATTTAGTTTAATTGGCTTTGTAGATGATTATTTAAAATTAACCAAAAGAAATAGCAAGGGTGTAAGTGGTAAAAAGAAGTTAATGTTACAACTAATTTTTTCATTTATAGCAGTATTTTGGTTGAAATCTATTGCACCAGACGAGTTTGCTTCAAAACTATATTTCCCAATATTCAAAAATTTGGTTTTAGATCTTGGTTTATTTTATATACCCTTTGCGATGATGGTGATGGTTGGAAGCTCGAATGCGGTTAATTTAACTGACGGTTTAGATGGTTTAGCTACTATACCCATAATTATAGCATCAGCTTCATTTGCCTTAATTTGTTATTTAGTTGGTAATGTGTTATTTGCAGGTTATTTACATCTTCCCTATATTGAGGGTGCTGGAGAAATTACCATTATTGCATCTGGTATAGTGGGGTCATTATTAGGTTTTTTATGGTTTAATGCACCTCCTGCTAAAATTTTTATGGGTGATACAGGAAGTTTGTCATTAGGTGCTATTTTGGGATCATTTAGTTTAATTAGTAAGAACGAACTTACTTTAGCAATAATAGGGGGAGTATTTGTCCTGGAAGCTTTGTCTGTTATTATTCAAGTTTACTCTTTCAAGCTTACAGGGAAAAGAGTATTTAGGATGGCACCAATTCACCATCATTTTGAGCAGAAAGGCTGGCCAGAAGCAACTATAGTAATTAGGTTTTGGATTATTTCGATTATTTTAGCAATTATTGGTTTAGCAACCTTAAAGATTCGTTAGCTAATAAGTTTAAAACCAACTAAGCTAAGTGACATAACTAACATGCCAAGGCTTATTCCCCATATAGTTGTATGTGTATTACCGTAAGCTCTGGCTGCTGGAAGTAATTCATCAAAGCTAATAAAAACCATGATACCTGCTATTATGCCAAAGGTTATACCAAGCGTTGCAGCGCCCATAAAGGAATATAAGAGAAAAAATCCAATAATAGCACCCACTGGCTCAGCTAGGCCAGATAATGTGGCATAATAAAAAGCTTTCTTACGATTTTTAGTTGCTTGATATATAGGCAATGAAACAGCAATTCCTTCAGGTATATTATGAATAGCTATAGCAAATGCGATTGGGATACCAAGGGTTATATCACTAAGTGAGGAAATAAAAGTTGCAAATCCCTCAGGAAAATTATGGATAGCTATTGCAATAGCAGTAAAAACACCCGTTCTTTTTAACGCAAGTTTATCTAATTTTTCGGTGTGATTTAATTTTAATTTTGCTAGATCTCGATCTTTTCTAATTTCATGTGGGTTAATATCTTTTGGTATTAAAAAATCAATAAGAGCAGAAATTATTATACCAAGAAAAAAACAAGCTGTGGTAAAAAGCTCTGCTAATGCTTCATTAGCATAAACTTCATTGAATGAATCTCTTGATTTAGCTAATATCTCAACAAAGGAAACATAAATCATTACACCAGCTGAAAAACCAAGGCCAACAGATAAAACTCTCTTATTATCATAGCGCGTAAAAAACGCCAAAACTGCACCAATTGTAGTGGACAGACCGGCAAAACAGGTAAGTAAGAAAGCAAATAAATAATTTTCTGAGATTAAGTTGTACATAGTATATTTTTTCTATAGATTATTTTTGAATATAAATAAAAGCAATAATATAATAATTTTATTAATTATGCTGCTTCTAATTTAACTTTATGCAAAATAATATTTTTATTCTAGGTCTTGGCATTACAGGTAAGTCTGCAGCACAAAAGCTTGCAAGCCTCAATAATAATATTTATATTTATGATGATAAGATTGCAGCATGTCCTCAAGATTTACTAATAAAAAATGTAATTTTTTGTCATTATGATGAAGTAGATTGGACAAACATTAATTACATAATGGTAAGTCCTGGTATAAATATACAGGGTGAAAATGCTCATAAAATCAGAAAAATAGCAAAAGCGTGTAAAATAAAACTAGTCTCAGACATTGAATTATTTGTAAATTTATTACCAAAAGCTAAATTAATAGGCATAACTGGTACTAATGGAAAATCTACTACTAGCGCTCTCATTCATCATATTTTTAAAGATGCAGGAAAAGAAGCCTACCTTGGTGGTAATATAGGAGTTTCTGTTTTTGATTTACCATTAAAAGATAATGATAATATTTTTTATATTTTAGAGCTATCTTCCTACCAATTAGATTTGCTTGATAAAGCAAGCTTTAATGCTGCAATTATATTAAATATAACTCCAGATCATATTGATCGGCATGGCTCATATGGAAATTATGTACAAGCTAAATTTAATATTTTTAAAAATGAGCGTATAAGTAGATTATCTTTAATTTCAGAAGATATTTACCGAAACAAGCTAGCAAGAAAATACATAACAGAGCATAAGAAATTAACTATCATTAAGGATTACAGTAAGGAAGATTTTCTAGCCAAAATAGAATGTAGCTTATTTGGTAATATAGATAATTTAAATGCTGCTATTGCAATAGGTAAATATTTTAATTTATCTAATATTGAGCTAAGTAAATCATTAAGTTCTTTTAAAAGCTTACCTCATCGCTTGGAATATTTAGGAGAAATTAAAAAGGTAAAAATTTTTAATGATAGTAAAGCAACAAATGCAGAAAGTACTTTAAATGCAGTAAAGCAATTTAAAAATATAACTCTAATAATAGGTGGTGTTCCAAAAGAGGGCGGTATTAATTTAATTTTACCATATTTAAATAAAGTAAAAAGAATATTTATCATAGGTGCAGCGAAGGAAGAGTTTAAAAAGCAATTAGATAGCGTAGGTTATAATAATTATTACTTAGCTCAAGACTTAGAAGATGCATATAAAAACGCTTTAACTTTTAGTATTGAAGCTGATTCGAATATTACTTTGCTTTTTTCACCAGCTGCAGCATCATTTGATATGTGGAAAAACTTTGTGGAGCGTGGTAATGAGTTTAAAAATCTGTATTATAAGAGTTGCAAGTGAAACTATATAATCGCAATAGTAAGAACATTGCTAAATGGTTGTATTCTCTTGACCATAATATTATTTTCTCTTTTATAATGTTACTTTTAGTTGGTCTAATTATGTCAAAAAGTGCTAGCACTAATGTGGCAGAAAAAATTGGTTTAGACGCATTATATTTTTATCATAAACATATACTCTTTGTAATTCTTGCTATTTTAGCAGCGTTATTTTTTTCTTTGTTAAAACCAAATGTAATTTTAAGATTTAGTTTGTTACTATTATTACTGTCATTAATGTTAGTGGTTATCATAATCTTTACAGAAGATCACACTAAAGGGGCAAAAAGATGGCTCAGAATAGCGGGGCTTACAATTCAGCCTTCAGAATTTATAAAACCATTTTTTATCGTGATAAATGCGTGGTTTTTAAGCAGAAAATTTATTAGAGATGATATTAATGGTTATATAATTTCAACCATATTATTTCTTACTATTATTTTTTGCTTAGCTATGCAGCCAGATATAGGCATGTCACTTAATTTTATTGCAGTTTGGTCGATTCAAGTATTTATGTCTGGTATCTCATATTTTATAATAATAATTTTATTAGGCCTAGCTTTAATAGGAGTAATTTTAGCATATTTTTCTTTTGGTCATGTAAAATATAGAATTGATAGTTTCTTATTTTCAGATGGTGCACCTAGTTATCAGATATCTAAATCACTGAAGGCAATAGATTCTGGTGGTTTTTTTGGTAAAGGTATTTTCGAAGGAGAAGTAAAAAATGTCTTACCAGATAGTCACACAGACTTTATTTTTGCTGCTATGATGGAAGAATTTGGCTTGATTGTTACTTTCATAATTTTATCACTATATTTTCTAATTATTTTCAGAATTTTTATTCATACAAAATTAGCTAAAGATAATTTTATTATAATATTATTAGTTGGAATAGCGGTGCAAATAGCTTTTCAAATTTTTGTAAATGTTGGTGTAAATATGAATATTTTGCCAACTAAAGGTACAACTTTACCTTTTATTAGTTATGGTGGCTCTTCTTTACTTGCTATGGGGATATTAACAGGTATCTTATTATCAGCTTGTCGAGAGCAGTTTGGTAGGTTAAAAAACTATAAATGACAATGGAGCAAACAATTATTTTAGCAGCAGGCGGAACAGGGGGGCATTTAACTCCAGCCCTTGCACTTGCTGATGATTTAGTAAAAAATAACTGCAAAGTAATTTTAATTACAGATGAGCGTTGTAAACAATATTTAATAGGTGACTTTCCTTTTGAGATATTATGTTTAAAAAGCGTAAATTTAAGTTTAAAGCCACTTAAACTTTTACTATTTATTATTTATACATTTAAAAATATTGTTAAAATAACTAAGCTTATTTATTTACATAAAATCAGGTTAATGATCAGTTTTGGTGGTTATACTGCATTTGCGGCCAATATAAGTGCTGTAGTAAATTATAGAAAATTAATTTTACACGAGCAAAATTCAGTTGCTGGAAGGTTAAATAAATTATTTGCTTGTTATGCTACAAAAATATTCTGCAATTTTCCTAAGGTAAGGGGATTAGAAAGATATGATAATAAAACCCATCATACTGGTTTTTTAGTTGAAAATTATCAGTGTAAATTTGCAAGAAAAGCACATGAAAAATTTACCATATTAATAGTAGGTGGCAGCCAAGGTGCAAGTTTCTTAGCGGATTTTAGTTATAACTTACTTAGCTCTCTTGATCAGGGTTTGAGAAAAAATATAAAGATTATTCAGCAAGTAAAACAACAGCAACATAAAGAGTTAGCCATAAAATACGATAAGTTGAATATAGAATATGAATTAAGTGAATATTTCAATGATATAAAAGCTAAATATTTAGAGAGTGATTTTGTAATTGCAAGATCAGGTGCTTCTACTATGGGAGAATTAATTAATTATAATTTACCTGCTATTTATATCCCTTATCCATTTGCTATGAATGATCACCAATATCATAATGCTAGTTATTTAGCAGCAAAGGAAGCTTCATTCCTTTATAGAGAAAATGAGGTTGATTATAATTTAATATCCAATTTGCTACAGAAAGTTATAAAAGAACCACAATATCTTAAGTCTTTAGCACAAAAGTTAAATAAAATTAAAAATGAGCATAACCCTAAATTAATTGTAGAGCTATTAAAAAAGCTATAAGCCTTTAAGTGAAAAGGTAAAATTAATATTGTAATTATTTTCACTATTTGAAGTATTAATAAAATCTTTATCAAAGGTAATTATATAATCAAGACATTGACCTTTTATCGTGAGAGAATTACTAGAGCTTATAGAGCCTGAGTTTTTAGAATAACTTTTAGCAAGCAGATTTTTTTGATATTTTGAACTAAATGTAATTTTATCACTAAGAGGAAATTCTAAAGTTGCATTTAAAAACTTTTCTTTATTTTTACTGCTATCAACTAAATGTAACTTATTATTTAAGTGGCTAAGCTGAAGTTTAAATTTCTTATAATTTAGTGAAACTGCAAAAAATTGTTCATAAGGGTTAAGATCGCTTTCACGAAGTTTATATTGGTATTTAATGCTGTGCTTATTAGGGAAATCTATGCTTGATATACCAACTATATCACTAAACTTTTCTTTTATACCAGATGATCTAGAAACTTCTTGAGTAGAAAAGTTATATGCTTGCCCAATAAAATTTGAGAATTTTAAATATTCGTTAAATATTTGTTTATTAATACCATAATTTATTCTCATTCCTTCTTCATATAAATCAGTACCTGAAATTTTATTGTTACTATTTACATTACTATAATTTAATGTGGCATTAGCGCTATTTAAGTTAGTAACTTTGCTGCTATTACTATTTTTAGGCGACAC
>JABIRX010000030.1 GCA_018667735.1 Alphaproteobacteria bacterium
ATAATCAAGAATTAAGGGATTTGATTTTATTTAAAATTAATAAATATGTAGAGAGCCTAAAATTCAATCTAAGCGATTATGATAAAATATTTAAATTATTTTATTGCTTTTATAAGGTAAATAACCCTGAAGAAATAGAGCATCTATTTTACTTTTACCTAGATATAAAAATAAAAATTGAACATAAGGAATATTATAAAATTAAGAAGAGGCCAGATGAAATAATAAATTTTATTGCACATCATATCCCACCTGAACTTCTAAATGAGTTGGAAATATTAAAAAACAATATCCATAAAATCTACAAAAAAGAATTCTCACAATTACTAGAATTAATTAACCCAGAGAGAAAAACAATTTACTATGAAGATGATAAATTATTAATTATACAACCAAAGGAATTAAGATTAATAAATTATAATAACATAATTATAGCAGATGTTAATCAAGATTTATGGCAAAGTAATATTGATAAAATATTTAATCTAAAAGCTATTAAGAATAATGTTATTAATTTACAAGAAATAAGAGAAAGCCAGATTTCTACTGACTTTTTTAGAGTAACTAAAAGTAAAAACATAGTTTTTACTCGTGCTCAAAATAAACAAGATAAAGAAAATTTTATTTATATTTTTTACCAATATTTTAAAGAGCAGAAATTAATAAATTGTAAGAACTTTAGCAAAAAGCAAATATTTTTTAAAAAAGAACATAACATTCTAGAAATTCCTTATAAATTAAAGATTCATGATTTTTATGTTACTGAAATTGAAAAATTATTAAGAAATCCATATAGTATATACGCACTTAAGATACTAAAATTGCGCAAAAAAGATTTGTTTTTTTCAGAAGAAAAAAATAAAATATTTGGAATTTTAGTACATAAATCTCTTGAAAACTTTATTAAAAATATCAGAAATAATTCAAAGCTAGAAAAAATAGCATTAAGCAATATTTTAAGTAAATTATTTGCTCAAGAATTAGCTTTTTATAAAATACCAGAATCTATAAAATTTTCATGGCAACAAAGATTTTTCTATATAGCAAATTCATTTGTAGAAAATTGTACAGACACAAATATTATAGCCGAATCACTAGAAGAATTACAAATTCCAGATAATAATATTAAGCTAAAAGCCAAAATTGATTATATTTCATATGATAACGAACAAATAAAAATAATAGATTATAAAACAGGAAGTTTACCTAATAAATCTGACCTAGAACAAGGCTATAATGGTCAGCTTATTCTTGCATTATTTATTACCAAACAGGTACGAAATATTGATAAATATCAATTAGAGTTTTGGAAGTTAATAGGTAAAAAAAGTAATGGGATTGAAATAAAAACATATCCGGATGATTTTATTTCAAACTCATTAAAAATAGTGCATTCATCAATAAGTAAGTTAATTAATGATTATCAAAGCAAAGGGCTTTTATGTTTACCAGACGAGCAAAAAGCATCAAAATATGATGAATATTACCATCTAGCAAGAATTGATAAAAATTAAAATAATTTATCTAAATATTGCTCAACATCAAACTCATATAGCTGCTCTATTGCCTCACCCATTCCGATAAAATAAATTGGTACTTCATACTCTTTAACTATAGGTATTAAAGAACCACCTTTTGCGGTACCATCTAACTTTGTCATGATCAAGCCATTAATGGATGATCTCTCCTTAAAAACCTCTACTTGTTTTAGTGAATTTTGACCAGTAGTGCCATCTATGACTAATAAAGATAAATGAGGCGCGGAATCATCAAACTTTTTAATTACTCTTACTATCTTTGCTAATTGATCCATAAAATTTTTATTATTTTGTAATCTGCCAGCTGTATCAATTAAAACTATATCATAATCTTCCTGCTGTGCATATTCAATAGCTTTATATGCAAGACTAGCTGGATCAGCACCCTCTTTTTCTGCTTTAAATAATTTAACTTTTGCTCTTTTTGCCCAACTATCTATTTGCGCTACAGCTCCAGCTCTGAAAGTATCAGCCGCAGCTATCACCACCTTTTTATCTTCCTTTGCAAATTTATATGCAAGCTTACCTAAGCTAGTGGTTTTCCCGCTTCCATTAACACCACTTGCTAAAATGATATATGGTTTTTTAGTTATTGAGATTTTTGCACTTGAATCTTTCAAAAGCTTTTTTATTTCATTTTTAAGATAAAGTTTTAGCTTCTCTTCATTCAAATCATTTTTATCTTCTAACTGATTTAAACTGGTAATTAATATTTCTGTATATTTAGGGCCAATATCTGCTTTTAATAATAATTCTTCTAAATTATTTAAAAATTCTTGATCTAACTTATTTTTAAAAATTTTATTTAAATCTTTACTAAATATAGATTCTTTAGCTAATTCTATTTTCTTTCTTTTTGTAAAAAGCTTTTTTATTAATCTAAACATAAATAACCATCTTCAAATTTTGTTATTTTAACATCAACTCTAGAACCAACTTTAAAGTTATTATTATTTGTTCTTATTTGTAAAAACTGATCTGTTTTTAAGATAAATTCTGATTCAACTAAAGCAGAAACTGTATGACCTATGAATTTCTGAGCAAAATTTATCATATTTTCTTTACCCTGTGCAATTAAAATTTTAGCTCTTTCTTTTCTTATATTTTTAGCTACTTGCTTATCTTTAGGTATTTTTGCCGCTGGAGTTCCCTCTCGCTCTGAATAAGGAAAAACATGTAACAGAGCTATTTCTAATTGCTGAATTAAAGCTAAACTATTATTAAACATTTCTTCTGTTTCAGTAGGAAAACCAGTAATAATATCAGCTCCTATTGAACAATCAGGTCTATGCAATCTTAGAAATTCGCAAAAATCTATAATTTGCTCCCTATTGTGTCTACGCTTCATTCTCTTTAAGATCATATTATCTCCTGATTGTAATGATAAGTGAAAATGAGGCATTAATCTTTTCTCTGTTACAATTAACTCCCTTAAATCATCATCAATTTCTGCAACATCTAAAGATGATAACCTTACCTTAATGTTATTGTCTAATGCTAAAATTTGTTTTACTAAAAAACCTAATTTAGGCTTATTTTCCAAATTTACGCCATAATCAGTAATATCTACTCCTGTAAGCACTATCTCGTCATAACCTTCGGCCATAATTTGCTTAGTATGTTCCAATATCTCTTGTACTTTTACACTTCTATTATTTCCCCTACCAAAAGGAATAATGCAGAAAGTACAGCGATGATTACAACCATTTTGTATTTCTAAAAAAGCTCTTGCCTTGCCTTCAAAAGAGGAAACCATATGTGATGCTGCTTCTTTTAGCTCCATTATATCCTCAACCCTTACCTTTGAAGCGTTGTTTAAGTAGCTGCTTTTTCTCATTTTCTCACTATTGCCCAAAACTTGATCTACTTCTGGCATATTTGCATATTGCTCAGGATTAATTTGTGCTGCACAACCAGTTACAATAATTTTTTTGTCAGGATTTTTCCTCTTATGCTTTCTAATAGATTGTCTTAATTGACGCTCTGCTTCGCTTGTAACCGAACATGAATTAAATATAATAGCATTATCAAGCTTTGCCTCTTTAAGCTTACCTTTTATAACCTCACTTTCAAAAATATTTAATCTGCAACCAAAGGTTACTACTTCACTATTAGACATATACTATAAATAATATCCTTTTATTACAGCACAAGCTGGTAGAGGTCAAGTTTAGCAAATTATTTTTAATTTGCTAATTTGCTAAAACTAAGCTGCAAAAGCGTCATCCCAACTTCCTAGCGTTGCTGCTTTGGTATATTCAGTTACTCTATTTTCAAAGAAGTTGGCATGCTCAACACCGTTTAGAATTTCATCTAACCATGGTAAAGGATTTTTTTCGGTCATATAAATTTCTTTTAAACCAAGCTGTAATAATCTACGATCAGCAATATATCTAATATATTGTTTTACCTGTCTAGGGGTTAAACCCTCTATTGGACCTAATTCAAATGCTAAATCTATGAACGCATCTTCCAGATGTACAATTGTCGCACATGCGTTATATATACGAGATTTTAAATCTTCATTCCAAATTTCAGGATTTTCTTTGATGAAAGTTCTAAAAAGCTTGATAATCGAATTACAATGTAAGGTTTCATCTCTTACTGACCAAGTTACAATCTGTCCCATTCCTTTCATTTTACCAAAGCGGGGAAAATTTAACAATATCGCAAAAGAAGCAAAAAGTTGCAAACCTTCTGTAAAACCACCAAATACAGCAAGTGTTGTGGCAATATCTGCTTTTGTACTTACACCAAACTGATTCATATAATCATATTTATCTTTCATCTGCTTATATTTCATAAATGCCACATATTCGGTCTCAGGCATCCCTATAGTGTCTAATAAATGGGAATATGCTGCGATATGTACTGTCTCCATATTTGAAAAAGCAGCAAGCATCATTTGTACTTCTGTAGGTTTAAATACTTGTGAATAATGCTTCATATAACAATTATTAACCTCAATATCTGCCTGTGTAAAAAAGCGAAAGATCTGAGTTAGTAAATGTCTTTCAGATTCTGATATATTATATTTCCAGTCTCTTACATCATCGGCTAGTGGAACTTCATCTGGTAACCAGTGTATTTTTTGTTGAGTTTCCCATGCTTCATAAGCCCATGGATATGTAAATGGCTTATATATCGGTTCTGCGTCTAAAAGAGTTGTTATTTTCATTTTTTCCTCGTTAAAATTTATTGACATGCTAAACATTCCTCATAATCATTAGAAGCAATGCTATTAGGCAATTCTTGCTCTAGCTGTTTGCTTTCAGCGTTATTGTTAGCTATATTCTCTGAATCTATGGTGGTAGCAGTAACATCATGCGACACTTTTTCAGCCCTTTGAATAGATGTAGACCTACAATAATACATACTTTTAACACCTTTTTTCCAAGCATCAAAATGTAAATCATGTAATATTTTTTTGTGCACATTACCTGGTAAGAATACATTTAGGCTTTGTGCCTGACTGATATAAGGAGTTCTATCTGCACATAAATCTACTAGCCATTTTTGTTCTATTTCCTGCGCAGTTTTAAACACTAACTTTTCATGCTCATCCAAGAAATCTAAATGTTGCACAGAACCTTCATTAGTTGAAATAGAAGACCAAGTTTCTTCATTATCCTTACCTTTTTTCTCTAACAGTTTTTTTAAGTTCTTATTTCTCACATTATATGAACCTGTTAGAGTTTTTTGGGTAAAGCTATTTGCTGCATATGGCTCAATGCCTGGTGAAGAACTACCACAAATTATGGAAATACTAGCTGTTGGTGCAATAGCCATGGTATTGGAAAATCTTTTTTCTACGCCAACTTCTTTCGCGTCAGGACAAGCTCCCTTTTCTTTTGCTAGTAAGATATTAGCTTCCTCCACTTTTTCATGTATGTTAGTGAATATTTTTTTATTCCAAACCTTTGCCATCGCCGATTCAAAAGGAACCATTTTGTTCTGTAAAAATGAGTGCAAGCCCATAACTCCTAAACCTACACTACGCTCCATTTTTGCAGCATATTTGGCATTTTTCATTGAATCTGGTGCTTTCTCAATAAAATCATCTAAAACATTATCTAAAAAACGCATTATATCTTGGATAAATCTTTTATCATCTTGCCATTCCTCATATTTTTCTAGGTTCAAAGATGATAAACAACAAACTGCTGTTCTTTGTTTACCATGTTGATCAGTACCGGTAGGCAATGTAATTTCTGAGCACAGATTTGAAGTTTTGATTTTCAAGCCTAACTTCTTTTGATGCTCTGGAATTGCATTATTTACAGTATCTATGAATAATAAATATGGCTCTCCAGTTTCAATTCTAGCGGTTAATAATTTGATCCATATATCTCTGGCTTTTAGTGTAGTGATTATCTCACCATTATGTGGACTCTTTAAGGGCCAATCTTCGTTTTTCTCTACAGCTTTCATAAAGTCATCAGTTATTGCAACACCATGATGCAAATTTAAACTTCTGCGATTATAATCTCCTCCTGTGGGCCTCCTGATATCTATGAACTCCTCTATTTCTGGATGGTCAATTGGCAAGTAAACTGCAGCACTACCCCTTCTTAAACTACCTTGAGATATGGCAAGGGTTTGTGAGTCCATAACTTTTATAAATGGTATGATACCTGAAGTTTTTCCATTACCTCTAACCGTTTCTCCAATGGCACGAATATTACCCCAATAGCTTCCTATTCCACCACCTTTTGACGCTAGCCAAACATTTTCGTTCCACAAATCGATAATACCTGTTAATGAATCTTCTACTTCGTTTAAAAAACAAGAAATGGGCATACCTCTATCTGTACCTCCATTACTTAATATAGGAGTAGCTGGCATAAACCATAAATTGGAAATGTAATTATATATTCTTTCTGCATGCATATCATCATCACTGTAATATTTAGCAACACGCATAAATAAATCTTGATAATCTTCTCCAGGCATTAAATAGCGATCTTTTAGAGTCTTTTTGCCAAATTCTGTTAAATTTTCATCTCTGGACTTATTTATCTGCAAATTCGAAACGGGAAGTTCATAATTACTATTTTCTAGTTCTTTAGGTGAAATATTATTTTCCATGATGTAATAAGTAAGTTTTTTAATTAATCTAACAAACACTATATGTTGTGGCTTAAGACACAGTTACACACAATATGTTGATTTATAATAAGAATTACTAATCTTATGTCTAGTGAATAATTTTGTTTTTTTTAAAATTTTTTTC
>JABIRX010000031.1 GCA_018667735.1 Alphaproteobacteria bacterium
CTTTACAACCCTAAGGCCTTCATCACTCACGCGGCATGGCTGGATCAGGCTTGCGCCCATTGTCCAATATTCCTCACTGCTGCCTCCCGTAGGAGTCTGGGCCGTGTCTCAGTCCCAGTGTGGCTGATCATCCTCTCAAACCAGCTATAGATCGTAGCCTTGGTAGGCCTTTACCCTACCAACTAGCTAATCCAACGCGGGCTCATCCAATAGCAATAAATCTTTCCCCCGAAGGGCGTATATGGTATTAGCAACCATTTCTGGTTGTTATTCCATACTATTGGGTAGATTCCCACGCGTTACTCACCCGTGCGCCACTGACAGAATCCTAGCAAGCTAGGCCACGTCCGTTCGACTTGCATGTGTTAAGCATACCACCAGCGTTCGTTCTGAGCCAGGATCAAACTCTCAAGTTTGAACATGCGGATCTATAAATAGATCCGAAACATTAAATTTTTCAATGCTCGCTACCCTTAAATCTTACCGAACAAATATTTACTTTATCAAAGAACATCCTCTTTACAAGGAGAGTAGTAGTTTTAACCAACAGCTTCTTAATAGTCAAATGTATTTTTAGTTTTTTTTATATTTTTTAGCATAAACCTAATTTGCAAGCCTAAAAGATTGCTGTAAATTCCATTGCTAAAGCTTTGTTTTACTTGCTTTGTCATTAAAACTCTTCCTTTTAATTTATTTTAAAGATATATATTAAATTATATAAAAATTAAACAATTTATCATGATATTCTCCTTAACTGAAAAATTTTTTGGCTCACCTAACGACAAGCAACTCAAAGTTTTTCAAAAAACTGTTAACATAATCAATAATTTAGAGAGCACATATGTTAAATTATCTGACCAAGAGCTCGCACAACAAACCGCATTATTTAAAGAGCAATTAAATAATGGAAAGACTTTAGAGGATATTTTACCTCACGCATTCGCAACTTGCAGAGAAGCTGCAAAAAGAACATTAAATATGCGCCATTTTGATGTGCAGCTAATAGGTGGCATTGTATTACATAAAGGTATGATTAGCGAAATGAAAACTGGAGAAGGTAAAACTTTAGTTTCAACCTTACCTTCTTACTTAAATGCTTTAACTGGGCAGTCTGTTCACTTAGTTACAGTTAATGACTATCTTGCTAAGCGTGACTCTGAGTGGATGGATAAAATTTTTAAATTTCTAGGCTTAAATGTTGGCTGTATTCACGCAGGCATTACTGAAGAGGAGCGTAAAATAGCATATGAAGCTGACATAACTTATGGCACAAATAATGAATTTGGCTTTGATTATTTGCGTGACAACTTAAAACTAGAGCAAGAATCTATTGCCCAAAAAGGCCTTAACTTTGCTATAATTGACGAAGTAGACTCCATTTTAATTGATGAGGCAAGAACTCCTTTAATTATTTCTGGCCCAGCTGATGATGACTCTAAAATTTATGCCAAAATAGTTAAAATCATTCCTAAGTTACATAAAGAAGACTTTGAAATTGATGAAAAAAGCAAATCTGCTTTATTAACAGAAATAGGTAATGATAATGTAGAAAAGATTTTACGAGCCAATAATTTATTACCTGCCAATAGCTCACTATATGACATTGAAAATGTTGCTTTAGTACATCATATAAATCAGGCATTAAAAGCTGAGCATTTATTTAAAAATGAAGTAGACTACATTATAAGGGAAGGCAAAGTACAAATTATTGATGAATTTACTGGCAGAGTAATGGATGGTAGAAGATTTTCAGAAGGTCTGCACCAAGCTTTGGAGGCTAAGGAAAATGTTAATATCCAAAGAGAGAATAAAACTTTAGCCTCTACTACTTTTCAAAATTACTTTAGAAATTATAAAAAGTTAGCAGGAATGACTGGAACTGCATTAACCGAAGCAGCTGAATTTCACTCCATATATAATTTAGAAGTCATTACTATCCCGACCCACAAAAATGAAGCTAGAATAGATAATGAAGATCAAATTTACAAAAATATTGAGCAAAAATATTTAGCTATAATTAAGCAAATAAAGGAATGTTATAAAAAAAAGCAACCTGTTTTAGTAGGTACTGTAAGTATAGAAAAATCGGAATTAATTGCAAAGTTACTTAAAAAAGAAAAAATTCCTCATAATGTTTTAAATGCAAAACATCATACTAGTGAAGCACATATTATAGCACAAGCTGGAAGATCTGGGGCAATAACTATTGCAACTAATATGGCTGGTCGTGGTACTGACATAAAGCTTGGTGGTAATGTTGAAATGTTAGAAAGTGATGGCATAGCAAAAATAGCAGCGGAAAAATTAGTGGAAGAAGAGAAACAGCAAGTATTAGCAAGTGGAGGACTTTATGTTATAGGAACAGAAAGACATGAATCTAGAAGGATAGATAATCAATTAAGAGGTAGATCTGGCCGGCAAGGTGACCCAGGTGAAAGTAAGTTTTTCTTGTCTTTAGAAGATGATTTGATGCGTATTTTTGGCTCTGATAAAATCAGCAGCTTTATGACTAAAATAGGCTTTAAGGATGATGAGTCCATTAATCACCCTTGGATTAGTAAAGCTCTTGAAAAAGCACAAAAGAAAGTGGAAGGGCATAATTTTGAAATTAGAAAGAATCTTATTAAATTTGATGATGTCCTCAATGAGCAAAGACAAGTAATTTATGAGAAAAGGCGTGAAATAATTTCAGCTGATAAAGTATCTGGTACCATTTTAGATTTCATTAATGAGACTAATCAAAATTTGGTTAGCAAAAATATTCCAGCTAAATCATATGTGGAAAACTGGAATCTATCAACTCTAGATATTGAGTTGCACGAAATTTATGGTCAGCTTTTTTATATTGAAGAGTTCGCTCAAAAAGGAGATGTTAATGAAGCTGATATTTTAGACAAAGTCCACTACATAACTAAGCAAAACATAAATGCAAAAAGGGCTGATTTTGGTCACAACATTATGGATATGTTAGAAAAAAAATATATTATTAATGACTTTAGACAATTTATGGCGTGATCATTTAAGTATGGTAGAGCATCTTAAAACTGGTATAAATTTAAGAGCTTATGGCCAAAAAGACCCTCTCAACGAATATAAAAGAGAAGCTTTTGAGATGTTTGAAGACTTATTGAGTAATTTAATGGTTAATACTGTGAAGAGGGTTTTTCATGCTCAAATCTCAAGTAATTCTGAAGAGTTTATCAATAACAAATTAAGTAAAGCACCAGAAAATACTAGTGAAAACAAAGCCAATCTAACAACTATTGGTAAAACAAAAGAGCAAAAAGTTACTGGTAAAATTAATTCAGCAGATCGTGACCCTAATAATGAAAATAGCTGGGGTAAAGTTGGTCGCAATGAGCTATGTCCTTGTGGTAGTGGTAAGAAATATAAACATTGTCATGGGAAAATTTAATATAAGATGACTAATATTTTAACAGAAATCTGCGCATATAAGCAGGATATTATTATAAGAGATCAAAAATCATTATCTCTGAAGCAAGTAAAAGAACAGGTTCTAAACTTAGCTAATAAAAGTAATTTCACCAAGAGTATTCTTCATCAAATTGCTGAGAATAAACCTGCAATAATAGCAGAAATCAAACAAAGATCTCCATCTCAGGGCTTATTAAAAGAAACTATAAATGTAGCTGAGATCGCTAATAGTTATAAGAATGGTGGGGCTTGTTGCCTTTCAGTTTTAACCGATGAGAAATATTTTCAGGGCTCAAATGAATATATAAAAATTGCTAAAGAAAATTCTGCATTACCTATTTTAAGAAAAGATTTTATAATTGATGAATACCAAATATATCAAGCTAAATACATTGGTGCTGATGCCATCTTACTAATCATGTCCTGCTTGTCCAAAGCGCAGGCTAAAGAATATGAAGAGTTAGCTAATTCACTTGGCCTCGATGTTTTAGTAGAATCATATAATGAAGAGGAGCTAATTAATTCTCTTTCATTGAAAACAAGGTTAATTGGCATAAATAACCGTAATTTAAAAACTTTGGCTACTTCTTTAGATAATATTAAAAATCTCAAAAAGCATTTGCCAGAAGATAAAATATTAATTTGCGAAAGTGGCATTAATAGCTTTGCTGATTATCAAACTTTGCGTTCTTTTGGGTTAAATTCTTTTCTAATTGGCGGCTATTTAATGAAACAAAATAACATTTCTATAGCACTTGAAGAGCTAATTAATAATTAAATAATTATTTGTTTATATCATAATTTTCACATTTAATCAAAGCCTGCCTACCATAGTAGAGCTATTTTAAATATCATCTTCTGGTATTTTAATTTGCTACATTCTTAGTTTTAGTTAAGTACATCCAAATACACAGAAAGTTTGAAATATATAATATAATCTAAGATGTTAATAATTAGCTAAAGAAGAGCAGAAGAATTGGTTATTTCAACTAATCAAAACTTATTGTTGCTACATTAAGCTCTCCCCTTATATATTCTATAAAATTCTCAGGTTTAGGTTTTTGCTCTATAGCTACTAATCTGTACTATTTTATTTTTTAACTAAACTTAACTAACCGCGCTCTAAGAAGCTTACCTTAGCATGTTCAACTTAAATATTTTTGTTAAAACGAATAATAACCCTCATATTAGATAAAAAACAAATCACAAATCTGCCACACCTCAAAAAGATATGATTTCACTTAATATCACAGCTATAATCTTAACATCATAACTTTAACTATAAAAATCAATTGGATTAACAAAATAGAAAATGTAAGATATATAATTAAAGGCTAATCTTTCTTATAAAGAAAAATAAAATTATATTTTAAGGCAAAATATACTTTATAACAGAGAAATGTTTGCATAGACCTAAAAATTATGTTATAATAAATAGCATAATTATTATTTTAGGGTGTTATGAGACTATTTAGATGTTCAAGACAAAACCAATATACCATAAAAGATTTAGTAAAAGCAATTATAGTAAAAAATGATCTTGAAGAAATAAAAAAGATAATAGCAGGCGTAGCAAATGTAAATCTGGCTCCAACTAATGGACCTCTTGCAGGAAAAACGCCTTTATTTATTGCAGCACGAAAAGGTCAACTCGCTGTAGCAAAGCTATTAATAGATAGTGGAGCAGAGGTAAATCTGGCTCCAACTAATGGACCTTTTGCAGGAAGAACGCCTTTATTTATTGCAGCACAAAATGGTCAACTCGATGTAGCAAAGCTATTAATAGATAGTGGAGCAGAGGTAAATCTGGCTCCAACTAATGGACCTTTTGCAGGAACAACGCCTTTATTTATTGCAGCACGAAAAGGTAAACTCGATGTAGCAAAGCTATTACTAGAGAGAAGAGCAGATGTAAATCAAACTAACACTTATGGAGAAACGCCTTTATTTATTGCAGCACGAAAAGGTCAACTCGATGTAGCACAGCTATTACTAGATAACAGAGCAGATGTAAATAAAGCTGACAAGTATGGAAGAACGCCTTTATTTATTGCAACATTTGCTGGTCAACTCGCTGTAGCACAGCTATTACTAGAGAGAAAAGCAAATGTAAATCAGGCTACAACTATTGGTATAACGCCTTTATTTATTGCAGAAATACGAGCTAATAAACAAATTACCTTATTATTAAAACTCTCAGGTGCAAGTGAGGATATTGATTTGGAAACTAATGACGAAGTAATTAAGCAAGCTCTTAAAGCAAGTGCTATGTTACAAATAATAACACAAAGCTTTCCTGCATCTGCAACAGATTTACTCACAGCTATAGAAACATCGTTAGCTAATATTACAAACATAGATGATCTTTTGAAGTTTAGCAGAGATCTAGAGACAAAATTTAATAAAGTTATTCATCCAGGTTCAACTATTTCTCATATGGTTAGCCAATTTTTATCAGGTAAATTATCAGATGCATTAATCAGAGAAATTGCAAATCCAAAAACAAAAAATTTATTTGAACCAGATTTGGAAAATGCTATAACAACCAAAGCAACAATAGTTGCTAAAACTATTGCAGCCCAATTACAAGATATCATAAGATTTGCTAAAACCAAAATTGTTGCAGCAGAAGTCGATGCTCAACCAGCCTATCTGGCAGAATTAATCGCTAGATTAAATGTTTTATTAGAATCAAACTTACCTGATAATATAGCTAAAAATGGCGATGCAACATACACATATCATTATGATACAGGAGATAGAGCAGCTAAAAAAACAATAGATAAACTAGTGGAAAGTGAGTTAACTGAGCTTAATAGCCAGATAGATGCTAGATTGGCAAGGCAATCAGCAGCAGCGCAAGAAGCAGGAGGACAAGCAGCAGCAAGAACGGCAGAAGGACCCCAAAATCTATCTCATACTGGAACAGTAGCTGAAACTGTTACAACAACTAATATTCCAGCACAACCTAAAGGTTGGGAAAATAGAATAAAAGAAAGGAATAAAAAACCGGATGATCAAAGATATGCTGCACTAAGGGCGCAAAAAGGGCCCATGGGATATAGCGTCTAAAACTAACTATAACCCGCTATATTATTTCTGCTTTATAGTTCATAATTTATATTATTAACATAATATAAAGTTAACTTAGGTGAAATAAAAATTATTTTGGCAATGATTTTAAGTTTAAATCACTGTCATCTTTATTAAATATCTCCTCATTAAAATTACCCTCTGAGCGATCAATTACAACGGATATAGCTAAATCTCCTGTTACATTTACTGTAGTTCTTACCATATCAAGTAAACGATCTACTCCTGCAATTATTGCGATTGCTTCGATTGGCAAGCCAATTGAAGCAAATACCATAGACATCATTACAAGTGCTACACCTGGTATGCCTGCCGCTCCTATTGAAGCTAAAGTTGCCGTAAATACCACTGTTGCATAATCTGCCATAGTTAAATCTACACCAACTAAACCTGCAACAAATACAGTAGCAATACCTAAATATATAGCTGTTCCATCCATATTAACGGTTGAACCTAAAGGTAAAACAAAATTTGCCGTACTTTTTGAAACTCCTAGTTTATCTTCAGCAACTTGCATAGTTATTGGCAGGGTTGCTGAACTACTTGAGGTAGAAAAAGCTAATATTTGTGCATCTATTATTTTCTTAAAAAATTTAATAGGATTAAGTCTAGCAAGAGCGCCTATAAAAAGAGAATAAACAATAATAGTGTGTAACAAACAAGCTGATATTACCAAGATGACAACCTTAACCAAAGATTTCAAAATTTCAGGATCTTGCGTGCCAACTACCCAGCCTATTAAAGCAAAAACACCAATTGGCGCAAATTTCATAATGATGCCTGTAAGCGAATATATAACCTCTGCTATTTCACTCAAACTATCAGCTACTTTTTGCACTTTCTTTCCTGCTATATTAACGGCTGTTCCAAGAAATAATGCAAATACTATAATTTGCAATACATTACCATCAGCCATAGCTTTAACTGGGTTAGTCGGTATCATACCTACAATAGTGTCTGTAAATGAAATAGCTGTTGCCTCAACATTAGTTGCTTTACCAAACATTTCGGTATGCTTTACTCCTGCTGATGGGTCAAAAATATTAGCTAGACATAAACCTATCGCAATTGCTATTGCAGTTGAAACCAAATAAATTAAAATACTTTTACCTCCAATTCTGCCTAAACTATGCGATTGCTCCATTGAAGTAATAGCAGATGAAATGGAGAAAAAGATTAATGGGACCACAATCATCTTTATCATATTAATAAAAATGTCACCAAGAGGTTTTAAGTAAGTGGTATATTCACCGAAAAATATGCCAGCCACAGCACCAAGTATCATTCCTAGAAAAATTTGCTGCCATAATTTTAACATATTTACTACCTAAAAAGTTGTGGTGAGCTTAGGTTATAAAAAATGTTAGTCAAATTCTTTTTATATCACTCACTATAGCTTAGTTATCTATTGCTTCTACTCTAACTATTTCAGGAACGAAATGTTTTAACATATTTTCCACACCATTTTTAAGTGTAACATCAGAGCTAGGACAGCCAGAGCATGAGCCATGCATTTCTAAATACACTACTCCTTCCTCATATTTGTGAAAAATTATATCGCCACCATCCATAGCAACAGCAGGCCTTACCCGCTCTTCTAATAATTCTTTAATTTGGGTTACTACTGCACTTTCATCACCTGCGGGTTCTTTTACATCTTTTTCTGCTTTTTTAATGTAAACCTCACCCCCAGAGACATAATGATCCATAATAATTGCAAGTATTTCAGTTTTTAATACATGCCATTCTGTCTCGTCAACCTTCGTTACTGTAATAAAATCAGAACCTAAAAACACACCTCTAACCTGACCTGAAGCAAATAACTTTTCTGCAAGTGGTGAATCAGCACAATCTTCTTTTTTAGCAAAAGCAGCTGTCCCCGTTCCCATAACTGGAACACCTGGTGAGAATTTTAAGGTTGATGGATTTGGTGTTTCTTCTGTTTGTATGAACATAATTTTATTGGAAATCTTGGTTGTTTTGGCGTAATCTTAGAGCATTTAATTTAATAAATCCTTCTGCATCTTTTTGGCTGTAGCCACCATCTTCGTCGAATGAAGCTAAATTTGCGTTATAAAGAGAGCTATTGGATTTTCGCCCAGAAATATAGGCCTGACCTTTAAATAATTTTAATCTAACGACACCTGAGACATTTTCTTGTGACTTATCAATTGCCGCTTGTAACATTAAGCGCTCAGGTGAAAACCAAAAGCCATTATAAATAATTTTAGCATAGCGGGGCATCAATTCATCTTTTAAATGCATTGCCTCTCTATCTAAGGTAATTGATTCTATAGCTCTGTGTGCAGCAAGTAAAATTGTACCACCTGGTGTTTCATATATACCTCTTGACTTAATACCTACAAAACGATTCTCAACGATGTCTAGTAAGCCTATACCATGCTTTCCTCCATATTCATTTAATTTAGCAAGTAAGTTAGCTGGGCTAAGTTTTTGATTATTAATGGCAACTGGATCACCCTTTGCAAATTCTATCTCAATATCTTCTGCTTCATTCGGCAATTCATGATATGATTTTGTTCTTTGCAAAATATCCTGTTTATATTCTAACCAAGGATCTTCTAATGCATTACCTTCATATGAAATATGCAATAAATTTGCGTCCATTGAATATGGAGCCTCATTTTCTTTACCGGCAGCAATTTCTATATTGTGATTTTTAGCATATTCAATTAATTTTTTACGCGAATTTAAATCCCACTCACGCCATGGTGCCAGAATTTTTATGTCTGGCTTAAGAGCATAACAACCAAGTTCAAACCTAACCTGATCATTACCCTTACCTGTAGCCCCATGTGACACTGCATCTGCGCCCACTCTTTTGGCAATCTCCACTAATCTTTTGGCAATTAATGGTCTTGCTATAGAGGTACCTAACAAATATGTACCCTCATATACCGTATTAGCTCTAAACATAGGAAAAACATAATCTCGTACAAATTCTTCCTTGAGATCCTCAACAAAAATTTCTTTCACGCCCATTGCTTTTGCTTTGTTACGCGCTGGCTCTATCTCTTCTCCTTGACCAATATCTGCTGTAAAAGTAACAACCTCAGCATTATAAGTTTCTTGCAACCATTTTAAGATTATAGAAGTGTCTAAGCCTCCCGAATATGCTAATACTATTTTTTTGATTTTATTTTCCACTTGCAAAACCTTAATTTTACTGAAAATATATATAGTAAAGCAACGCAATAGTCAAAATGAATAGCATAGAAATTAAAAATATTACTAAGCTAGATAATTTATTCGAAACTTATCCCTTATACAAGATCATGTATCCAGATGAAAATGAACAAATATTTAAAAATAATTTAAAATGGATGTTTGAGCATAACATAGAATTTATTTGCGCCACGGACAATCAAAATATCATTGCTGTTTGTGCCTATTGGCTTGGGGTTAGGTTGCATAGTGGCAAATATTTGCAGATAGACAGCTTAATTGTGCAACCCGAATATCGTGCGCAAAAAATTGGACAAAAGTTAATAAATTTTATAGAAAATATTGCACGAAAGGAAAAGGCCAAATATTATGTGCTTGATACTTACAGCGAAAATAACAAAGCATTAAAATTATACAGTAAAAATAATTTTGCTATTAAAGGCTTTCACCTAATGAAATTACTATGATTAACCTCAAAACATACAAGCATATATTTAACGCTAAAGGAGCACTACAATTATTAGGTGAGCTATATCAGGATAAAAACCAAGAAGAGCTAAAAAAAGCTATATATAGCTTAAAAAAACAAAAAGATTTTCATTTATTAATAGCTTATCAACAAAATGAGGCTGTAGCTATCACTTGTTTAAATAGTGGGTATTTAATATATTGCGGCAAATATTTGCAGTTATCCAGCTTGTATATTAAACCTAAATTTAGGAATCTTGGCATTGTACAATCACTTTTTAAAAAAGTAGAACAAATAGCGCTAAAAACTAAATGCTCTAAAATTGCTTTGGATTCATATATCGCTAATAACAATTCACACAAAACCTATTTTAGGGAAAATTTTTCTATTAATGCTTATCATTTTATCAAAGAATTATGAAGTTAATCTGCTGGAATGTAAATTCTATTAAACAGCGCATCAATCATGTGCAAAAATTAATCAAGGAAGAAAATCCTGATTTAATTCTCTTCCAAGAAACTAAAACTTTAGAGGAAAAATTTCCCTATCAAGAATTTGAAAATTATGGCTATAATATAAATGTAGTAGGACAAAAGACCTTTAATGGTGTAGCTATATTTAGCAAATACCCCATAGAAGAAATAGTTACCAAGTTACCAAGCTATGAAATTGACGATATGGATGAGCAAGCCAGATATATTGAAATTTTAATTACAGTTGGACAGGAAATTTGGCGGGTTATTTCTGCATATATTCCCAATGGACAAGAATTAGGTTCGGAGAAATTCAATTATAAATTAAATTTTTATCGAAGGCTAGAGCAACATCTGAGTAATTTAGCTACATATGATGAAAATATTATACTGGCTGGAGACTTTAATGTAGCTAATGAAGATATTGATTTATATGATAAAAACAAATTAAATGAAGCTATTTGCTGCTCTCATACAGAAAGAAAAGCCTTTCGTTCCTTGCTTTCCTGCGACCTTAATGATAGTTACAGATTAAAAAGGCCACAACAAGCTGCTTTTAGCTGGTGGGATTATAGAGGGGGTTCATTTGCACAAAATAAAGGGCTGAGAATCGATTACATCTTAACTAACCACAAAGCTACCGACTATTTAACCAATGCCGATATTTTAGAATCATATCGCAAGCTAGAAAAGCCATCAGATCATGCACCAATAGTTGCTACTTTTAAAACTCTTGACCTTTAGATTTAAGAGCATTATATTGCAGCCTCACTTTTTTTTAGATCAAATGGCAAGAAAATGTAGTTTAAAAGGAACAAAAACCCAATTCGGAAATAATGTTTCTCACTCAAATAGAAAAACTAGAAGACGCTTTGTGCCTAACATTCAGTCAGCTACTTTTATTAGCCAATATTTAGGAAAAATATCTTTAAATGTTACTTCCAGAACCATCAGAACCGTTGATTTCAAAGGTGGCATAGATAATTTTCTTATCAACAGTAAAGCTAAAAATCTAAGTGAATTAGGTCAAAAATTTAGAAGAAAAATCAAAAAAATCATTGCAAGCGACGATAACAAAGTTGAAGCTTCTAAGTAAAAATCACGCGCGTTAGCATAAAAACTAACAAATAAATAAATACCAATTCATCTTAACTAGGGTTGAAACTTATTTTGTATAATAAGCTTTTTTTCGAACGATGTGTTAGCCTTCTATGAAGTTAAAAATTATAGCAATAAATTAGCTTTACTCCAACAGTATACAGCACAAAACTAGTAACATTAGCTTAAAAATTTCATTTTAAATATAACTACCCCCTACAATAAACTATCTGCTTAATCACTTTGGTGAATTTTGGCTTATTAATTTATCTCCAACTTAAGTAAAAATATACAGCTAGATTTTACGGATCAAAGCGACAATTTGCTAAACTGCAGCCATGCTACCCCCTAACCACATAATGACCCATTTTGCGACCTTTTTTAGCTTCCATTTTTCCATAATGATGAGTTTTAACTGAACTATCTTGATTAAGCTCACTTAATTGATTTATCTCATCACCAATTAAATTTACCATTCGTCCAGAAAACAACAATTCTGCCTCTATTACACTCATACCCGCCGCTGCTCTAATGGCCTGCTCAAACTGTGAGTGCAAACATGCATCTAAAGAAAAATGACCACTATTATGTGGTCTTGGAGCAAATTCATTTACTAAAAGATCTTCTCCTTGCAGAAAAAATTCTATCGCCAAAACTCCAACATAATTTAATGCTTCTAGAGTTTTCTCCGCTATATTTTGCGCTTTTAGCTTGATTTCGTGGCTAACCACTGCTGGGAAAAAACTCTCTCTCAAAATACCTCCTTGGTGAATATTTTTAGCTAGATCATAAAAAACTATTTTACCATCTATGCTTCTTGCTGAGATAATTGATAACTCTTGATCAAATTGTATTTTTTTTTCTAATATTAATGGTAAATTTAGGCTTGAAGCTTGTTGCCATATTTTTGCCAAATTACTGTCTTGATTTATAGCAAACTGACCCTTACCATCATAACCTAAGATAGCTGTCTTTAAAATAGACTCCTGATATTTTTTGCAGGCAATTTGAAAATCTTGTTCTGTTTTAACTTCAGTAAAAGAAGTTGTTTTAATGTTGTTATCATTAAAAAACTTTTTCTCTACCACTCTATTTTGACTTACTGCTAAGGCCTTACTATTTGGTCTTAAAGGCAACTGATTTTGGATCAGCTCTAAAGTTTCTACTGGTATATTTTCAAACTCAAAAGTTACAGCAGATACTTTATTAGCAAACTCAGTCAAGCTAACTTTATCATGGTAATCTGCACATATATGGAAGGATGAAACTTGAAAAGCTGGGCTATTTTCATTATCTGAGTAAATCAAAGTTTTAAAGCCTAATTTCGCAGCTTCAAAACACATCATGCGCGCTAATTGACCACCACCAAAGATACCAATAATATCACCTGCTTTTAATCTTCTATCTTTAAACATAATAACTAAAGGCGTTTATTGAGGCTCAGTTGCAACTGAGTCTGATTGGTTCTGACGAAATAATGTTAGATTTTGTGCAACTTCTGTATCTTGAAGCGCTAAAATAGCGGCTGCTGTAAGCGCTGCATTTTTAGCTCCAGCTTTGCCAATTGCAAAAGTGGCTACAGGTATTCCAGCCGGCATCTGCACTATTGAAAGCAAGCTATCCATACCTTTTAAAGCCTTGCTTTCTATTGGTACTCCCAATACTGGCAACTTAGTAAGCGACGCTACCATACCAGGCAAATGGGCGGCACCACCTGCACCTGCGATAATTACTTTTAAACCATTAGATTCTGCAGATTTCGCATATTCAAATAACCTATCTGGGGTTCTGTGCGCTGAAATTATTTTTTGCTCAAAAGGAATAGCTAAATTACGAAGTAGCTCGGTAGCGTAGCTCATACTTTCCCAGTCGCTCTGACTTCCCATGATTACACTAACTAAAGCCTTTTTGTTTTTTGACATAAGCAGTAATTTATTAAAACAGCAATTTAACAGAAAGATTTTAAGCTGGCAAGAAAATTGCTTCCAAATATTAAAAGCTGCGTTAAAATAATGCCTATGTTTATTAAAAAGCTACTTAAAACTAAATTTTTTACTGAGTTGATAGCTCTTACAGCAGCCTTATATTTATGGCTAGTTAGATTAACCTCTATTGTCAAAATACAGAATGTAAATCATCTAAATTTTGCAAATGAACAAAATCAACCTATTATTTTTGCAGTATGGCATGGTAGAATATTTTATAGCGTGATGATATGTTCAAGCTTATATAAATATGAAAATTATTCCTTGGTTTCAAAGCATAGAGATGGGCAAACTATAGCAGCATTTGTCAGGAAGTTTAATTCAAAAACTATATCTGGATCTTCCTCCGATGGTGGCTTTGCAGCACTTAAACAAATTCTTAAAATTCTAAAAAGTAAAAAACAACGATTATGTATCACACCAGATGGACCAAGAGGACCTAATATGAAAATTAATAGTGCAATCATAGAAATTGCTGCGCGCACTAACTCAATTATCATCCCACTTAGCTATAGCGCCAAATATGCAAGATTCTTTAATAGTTGGGATAAAATGCTAATACCCAGACTATTTAATCACATTACAGTAAATTATGGTGAACCAATTTCTGTTGCAAAAAAAATAAGTAAAACAGAAATTGCCCAACATAAAAACAAACTAGAACAAAAACTTAATAAAATGACCAAAACTCTTGATAAATTTTATAGCCATAATCAAGTAGAATCTGGCAGCCAGAACATAAAAAGAGTATAGATAATGCTCCAGCTATATAATTTTATTCTTTCTATTTTAGTTCTTATGGTTAACCCCTATTGTAAGCGCAGAATTAGAATTAATAAAGATAATGAAAATTCTATTGCAGAAAAGATGGCAAGACTTATGCCAAAAAAACCAGCTGGTAAGCTCATTTGGTTTCATGCCGTATCAGTAGGTGAAACCATCTCTATATTACCATTAATTAGTGAATTAATGCAAAAAAAAGATGTAACTATATTACTTACCTCCACTACTTTGACTTCTGCCAAAATTGCTAAAGAAAAATTACCAAAAAATGCTATATATCAATTTTTGCCCTTTGATTTTAAAAAAAATGTCCAGAAATTCCTTAATCATTACAAAGCTGATATTGCTATTTTCACTGAATCTGAATTATGGCCAAATTTTATCACAGAAATACATAAGCAAAATATTCCCCTTATACTTTTAAACGCCAGAATTTCTGATAAGGGAAAAGTTAAAAATTACCTCTATAAAAAATGTTTCAGCAGCTTATTAGAAAAATTTTCCTTAATTCTAGCGCAAGAAGAACAAGATCTTGCAAGATTTAGAGCCTTAAACCTTAATAATATTTCTTTGATAGGCAATCTTAAGTTAGATGCGCCTCCCCTTACGCATAGCGAGAAAGAATTAACTAAATTGCGTAAACAGACGAAGGATAGAAAGTTATTTTTAGCTGTGAGCACCCATCAAGGAGAAGAAAAAATATTAGCAGACCTCCATCACAAATTAAGATTAGCTTTACCTAACTTACTGACTATAATTATACCAAGACATCCAGAGCGTAAAAACGAGATCATTAATAGTTTAAAAGAGAGTGTAGCTACTACTATTCGCTCAGAAAATGAGGCTATAACTAACAGAACTGATATTTATTTAGCGGATACTATCGGCGAGTTAGGTTTGTTCTACCAATTATGTGACATCTCTTTTATTGGCGGATCTTTAATAAAAAGGGGGGGGCACAATCCCTATGAAGCATTAAGATTAAATAATATCACTATTACTGGTCCAAACTATTTTAATTTTAAGAATATTTTTCAAAACTTAATCACACAAAATATTACCATCCTAGTTAATGACGAATTTGACCTAGAAAGAGAAATTTACCAGCTAATTACTGACAAAAAACATAGGGACTCTATCAAAGAAAATGGAAAAAACTTTATAAGTAAAAGAAAAAACATTTTAAAAGAAACTTCAGCCACTATTATAAGCTACTTATAGCAATAATTATTTGAGCTTTTTACTTCTTCTCATTCATTGCTAAGATAGGAATGTAACTTGTTAGTGTAAATTTATGAAAAAGCTTTTATTTCTAAGTATTATTTTGAGCGGCTGCACCTCACCTAGGCTGGTATGTAATACACAAGGAAATATTAAAAATTTTAGTAATGAATATCAATATTGGCTACATTTCCAAGAAGGAAGATGCTTTGATTATAATTTATAATCTAAATTTAGTGGATATCACGGTGTGATCACTAGGCTTCTCAAAGCCTCTATATTCTTGGTGTATTTTAGCGTCTAAAAATGAAGTTTTTAGATCAGGGGTGAACCATATATGATCTAATCTTCTTCCTCTATTTGATTTAAGCCAATCTTTTGCTCTATAACTCCACCAGCTATATAATTTTTCGTGTAAAGGTGTGACTAATCTATGTGCATCAAGCCAGTCTTCCGCTTTAGCTAAGTAACTTAATTTCTCTATTTCAACTGCAGTATGCGAGACTACATTTTTTAATTGCTTATGTGACCATACATCATGCTCATTTGGAGCAATATTAAAATCGCCAAGGATAATGCTGTTTTTTGGTTTGTTGATTTCAAAATAATTTGCCATCTCATCAAGAAATTGAAGTTTGTGCGCAAATTTAGGATTTATGTGTGTATCTGGTTCATCCCCACCTGCTGGTATATAAAAATTATGAATTGTAATATCATTCTCTAATATTACTGCTACATGCCTTTTATCACCTTTATTACACATATCGATGAAAAATTTATCTTTAAAGGGAATTTTGGACAAAATTGCAACACCATTATATGATTTCTCACCTCGATAATACAGATAATTATAGCCTAATTTCTTGATTGAAGCTTCAGGGAAAAATTCATCTTGAGTTTTAGTTTCTTGCAAGCAAATCACATCAAAATTATTTTGCGTCAATATTTCTGTTAATAAGTTAATTCTAAGTCTTACTGAATTTATGTTCCAAGAGGCAATATTTAGCATATTTTTGCCAGCGCATTTTCTAGATCTGAGCTTAAAACATCTATATCCTCTAAACCAATGGATAATCTAACTATGGCTTTTCTAAGCTTAGTCTCTTTATAATACATCACTAAGCTATCATAACCACCCCACGAGTAGCCTAATTTAAAATAATGTAAGTTATCAATGAATTTTTTAACTTCTAACTCACTTATTTCATCTTTAAACACAATACTAATTAACCCATTACTGCCTGTAAAATATTTCTTAAATCTAGCATATTCCGTAGAAGATGATAAGGCTGGGTATATTACTTTAGCTATTTTGCTATTTTTTTCTAATAAATTAGTTAGCTTTAATGCACTAGTTTCATGTTGTCTCATGCGTATAGGTAAAGTTTGTAAACCCCTGAAAGCAAGATAACAATCTTGAGGGCTTGCATGATCACCTAATTGATAAAAATTTGGCCAAACTTCTTCGAATAACTTTATATTTTTAAAGCTAATAGAACCGAGTAAAATGTCAGAATGCCCAGAAACATATTTGGATAGTGATTGAATAGAAATATCTATACCAAGATCTAAAGGCTTAAGAAAATAGCCAGCTGACCAAGTATTGTCGATTATGGTTAAAATATTGTGTTTTTTAGCAAGCTTCACAATTTCTGCCAAATCTTGAATTTCAAAACTAATAGAGGCGGGTGACTCTAAAAATATAACTTTAGTTTTTTCAGTTATCAAACTTTCTACATCAGTTCTAGTAGCATTTCCGGTAAAATAATCTGTTTTAACTCCAAAATTGCTTAAAACACCATTACATAAATCTTTAGTTGGCTCATAAGCTGATTTACATACTAGCATATGGTCATTCTGCTTCAGTATCGAAAGTAAAACCGAGCTAATGGCCGAAACACCAGAGCTTACTATGATAGATTTTTCTGCTTTTTCTAACTTTGCTATCTCTGCTGCCAAAACATCATTAGTGGCTGTTCCACCTCGCCCATATAATTTTTTTGCTTTTGCTAACTCGCTTAAATTATCAAACACTAAAGTGGAGGCCTGATATATAGGTGGATTTACTGAACCTAAATAAAAACTTTTCAAATTGCTCATAATATTATATAATTAAATAAAAAATTTGTTATGACAAACTATATTAATAGCTTAAAAGATCTAGCTGAAAAATTAGCAAGTTGCAACTTTCTAGATAAAAAAAAAGTTGAATCTTATTTGGCAAATTTAAATTTAGATGTAAAGCAACTTGCAGAAAATTGTATTTGGAATGAAAAAAAATACACCAGGAATGTGGTTTACCGGGATAACAAATTTGAGATGCTCTTATTATGCTGGAAAATTGGACATAAATCTCCAATACATGATCATAATGGCTCTTCTTGCTGGATGAAAATACTTCAAGGAACAGCAGAAGAGCGAACTTACAGCTATATTAAAGAAAATCAAAATTTTAAAAATATAAAATTAA